>PMLI01000297.1 GCA_003158835.1 Acidimicrobiaceae bacterium | reverse complement strand
CAGGTGACGTTCGCGCTCCACGCTGGGTAGTTCATCGGCCTCATCGGCTCGAACGGCGCTGGAAAGACCACGTTGCTGCGGGTGGTCCTCGGCCTCCAGCGACCGAGCGGCGGAAGGTTCTTTGTCGACGGGACCGAAGGTCCGGGCCGGAGCCGCTCGATCGGCTACGTCCCCCAAAAGGCGCTCCTCGACCCCGATTTCCCTCTCCGGGCACGCGACCTGGTGGCGCTCGGTATCGACGGTCACCGTTACGGGGTGCCCTTGCGGTCGGCCAAACGCTCCGGCGCCGTCGACGAGATGCTCCACGCCGTCGCGGCCGAGCACTTCGCAGAGGCGCGGGTGGGAGAGCTCTCGGGGGGCGAGCAGCAGATGCTCGCCATGGGACGAGCGTTGATGAGCCGGCCCCGGCTCCTGCTCCTCGACGAACCCTTGGCCAATCTCGACATCCGCAGCGGCCATGAAGTCGTCGCCGTGCTCGACCGGGTCGCCAAGGAGCACAACGTCACCGTGCTGCTCTCGGCCCACGAGATGAACCCTCTGCTGCCCGTGATGGACCGGCTCGTCTACATGGCCGCAGGGCGGGCCGCCAGCGGCACGACGGAGGAGGTCGTGCGACCTGACGTGCTGAGCAGGCTTTACGGTCACCACGTAGACGTCGTCAGGGTGCATGGCCGGGTCCTGGTGGTCGCCGGCCCCGGGAGCGGCGACGAGGAGATGCTGGCCGACAGCCCGGCTCTGCGCGCCAGCTGAAGATGAGCGCCATCTACCGGGCCGTGTTCGAGCCGGGCTTCTTTTCGAGCGGGCCTGTCCGGGTAGCCATCGGCCTCGGCACATTGACCGCCGTCGTCTCGGCCCTCGTCGGCGTCTTCACGGTGATCAGGGGCCAGTCCTTCGGCGGCCACGCCCTGACCGACGTGTCCACAGCCGGTGGTTCGGGGGCGCTGCTGATCGGGATGACCCCCCTGGCCGGCTTCGTCGCCGGCGGCCTGATCGGGGCGGGCGCCATGGAGATGATCGGGGTACAGCGCCGGCGAGGCCGGGACCTGGCCACCGGGATCGTGCTCGGCGCGGCGACGGGGGCGGCGGCCCTGTTCCTCTACCTCGACACGACTCAGGGGGCAACCACGGGAGCTACCCAGCAGATCCTCTTCGGCTCGATCTTCGTGGTCGACAGCTCTACGGTCCCTTACGTCGTCGGCTTCGGGGCCCTGGCGCTCGTCCTGCTGGCGGTGACGTACCGGCCCCTGGTCCTGAGCTCGTTCAACCCCGACATGGCGAGCGCCCGGGGCATCCCGGTCCGCCTCGTCGGCGCGCTCTACATGGTGGCCCTCGCCCTCGCCGTCGGCCTGTCATCACTTGCCATTGGGACCATCTTGTCGACGGCACTCCTGGTGGGCCCGGCGGCTACGGCTTTACGCATCACTAGGCGTGTGGGGAGCGCCCTCCTGCTCTCCGCCATTATCGGGGTGGGCGCCACCTGGGCCGGCGTGCTCCTGGCCTACGACAGCTACTACTGGGGGGCGGGCGGGAACGGTTGGCCCGTCAGCTTCTTCATCGTCGCCGCCGTATTTGTCACCTACCTCGTCTCGGGACTTCCGGCCCGGCGCGCCACAACCCGGCCCGGGAGGCCCACCTCACCGGCAACGGAGGTCTGGGGCCCGTGACGGGGACCGGGCCGCGGCCGGGCCGAACCGTCAACGCCGAGAGGTACGTGTGTTCGCGGCCTTCATGATCAACGCCTGGGTCATCGCCACCATCGTGGGCGTGGTCGCCGGCGTCGTCGGCTTCTTCGTGGTGCTGCGAGGCTCGGCGTTCGCGGCCCACGCCATCCCGAACGGCGCCTTTGCCGGCGCCGCCGGCGCCAACCTCGTCGGGTTGAGCTCCCTGCTCGGCCTGGCCGTGTTCTCGCTCCTCGCCGCGCTCGGGATCGGCGCCCTCGGTCGTCGGGGGCGCCACGACGTCGTCACTGCCCTCGCCCTCGTCCTGATGCTCGCCCTGGGCGCGCTCTTCCTGAGCAGGAGCACCGAGTACGAGCCCGAGATCTACTCACTGCTCTTCGGCGAGATCCTGGGCGTGAGCTCGGCTCAGATCCTGCCGGTGGCGCTCCTCGGCCTCGGCTGCATCGGCGCCATCGTCGTCCTTTACCGACCGCTCATGCTGTCCTCGGTCGTCCCCGAAGTCGCCGAGGCCAAAGGCGTCCGCAGCCACCGGATGCAGTCGTCGTTCCTCGTCGTCATCGCCCTGGCCACGGCCATGACCGTGCCCGTCGTCGGGGCGCTATTGATCTTCAGCCTTATGATCGGGCCGCCGGCCGCGGCCCGCTCGCTGACCGCTCGCCCGCTCCTCGCCATCGTGCTCTCCGTCGTCCTCGCCCTCTTGACGGTCTGGACGGCGATTGCGAGCTCGTACTTGACCAATTGGCCGGTCGGTTTCTTCGTCGGTGCCCTCGGCGCCGGCTGTTACGCCCTAGGGCGGGGCGGGGCCACCTGGCGGCGGCGCCGGTCCCTAGAGATGTAGCCCGCCAGGCCGGCGCCCGGTCGCGACCGGGCCTTCAGGCTCACGTCGGCCACCATCGACCCCCAGAAGCTCTTGTCGGGCGTGGCGTCGGCGAACTCGATGGTGGAGGTCGGCGAAGTCGCTGTCACCACCACCTGCAGCGCCTTCCAGCCGACGTCCGGGAGCGAGCGGCCGGTGGTGTCGAATGTCGGCTTGGCGACAAGCTGGCCGTCCCAGAAGACGTGCATGGTCTTGACGGCCTGGCCGCCTCCGGGCTCGCCCGCTCCCTCCCACTTCAAAATGTACTTCTGGCCCGGCGTCGTCGTGATGGTCTGGCTTATGCTGCCTGGCCCGCCCGCGAAAAGGCGGATTTCTGTCTTGGCGCCGGGAGGGCCCTGCATGAAAGAGGGGGCATAAGCCTCCACGCCGTCGCCACCGACCGTCCAGCCCGGGATAGCCGTGCCGCCTGCGGCGATGCCCTCGTAGCCGCTGGTGGTACTGACCACCGGCTCCGCGAAGTCGCCGTTCGTAACGGTCCCTGCGTTCGAAGCCACCGCCGGGGAAGGGCTGGACTGGGGCAGGCCCTTATTGAGGTTCTGTTGGGTCTCCACAAAAGCAATGGCGTCGTACCGGATGCAGAAGTGGTAACTCCAGTCGAGATCAGGCAGTCCGTCCCACCCGGTGAAGTACAGGCACAGCTCGGGCTGGATGCCGTGATGGCTCTGGACAGTGGTGCTCTGCGCCTCGGTGGGCAGGCCCTTGTAACCGGGCCCGCACAGGGGGTAGCTCTGGTCGCAGTGCGAAACCTCGTACACCTCGAGGTCGACCTTCTCCGGGCGGACCGCGAACAGAGGGCTCAGGTGTTTGTACTGCTCGCTCAACGCTAATGCGTCGTCCCACATGGCCCCGCCTTCGCCGCCGATGTGCATCACGTTGCCGATGCCGTGAAGGATGTCGCTCTGCAAGACGTAGCTCGGATCTGCGGGGGCACTGTCCTCGAAGGGCTCGTCGCCAAGGCCGGTCCCGGGGAGGTCGAGAGCGAGCAGGAGACTGGCGATGAGGCCGAACTGCTTGCCGAACTTGGCGAACGCCTCACCGATCTCGACGGTGATGTGGATGGCTTCGAAGTTGTGTACGACAACCTTCAAGGCGGCTGCCTGCGCCGCCAGCTCCGCCGCCTCGAGCGCCTTGAGGAGGTTGTCCCCCATTTGTTCGACCATCTCTGAAAGCACGTCGGCCCTCAGGGTGACTTGCTTGTCCTCGGCCAGCTCGACCAGGTACTTGACGATTTCGGGGGACAGCTCGCCGGTGTGCTGGTAGATCTCGTACGGTTGCGCAGTCAGGGTCATGGGCTTGGCCTCGCCGTATTGTTTGTGCACGGGGCAGCTGGCTACGTTGCACTTGAGCGCCGTGACCTTGAGTGTCGCGCTCCACTCCGAACCGGTTGGGCCAGGCGAGACGCCGGGCGGCCAGTAGATCAGGTGCACATGGCCCTTGGCGTCGCTGTCGTGGGAAAGGCCGGCGGCGCAGTACGGCACGGGCTTGTCGGACTGGACGCAGAGGAACTCGTTGCCGTAGGGGGCTCCCTGGGCACGGGTGTCCCCGGCCGTGCGGCTCAGCGAGGCGTCCACGGTGGCGCCCTCGACCGGCTTGTGCGTCAAGGCGTTGGTGACGGTGACGAGCAGGTTCGCGCAACCGGACACGCACCTCTGCCCGGCCTCGTCGGGCTCGGTGTAAGCGTTCGCGGTACTGGAGGCTGTTCCCACGGTGAAGTTCACCGGGCCGTAGCGCGGGTCGTCGTCGATGCCGAGACCGGAGCGCAACGGCTGAAGCTGTTGGACAGTCACGATCAGCGGGCAGGCGAGGTCGTCGGCTTGGTCGTTGGCTCTCAGCGTGCCCATGACCTCACCCGCCGGCCGGGCCGGCGCCTCCAGGTTCCCGGACGGCACGGCGATAGCGTCACAGGGCACCTGGAAGTCGACGTTGTAGATGCTGTGGTCGGTGACGTCTACCACCCGCTGCTCAGGGGTCGACTTGTCCCCGGGCTTGAGCTGCGGTGCGATCGTGCAGGTGCCCTTGTCGAGGAGGAACTCGTAGTCGCCGTCCTTGTCGGTGGTGGTCGTGCCCCCGCCCGGGCAAAGGGCCTGGACCGTCACCCCGGGCGCGGGCAGGCCGCCGGAGCCTTGCACGGTGAGCTGGCCGCTGACCTCCCGCCTGTAGGTGACGGCCCAGGCCTCGGCGCTGCCGGTCTCCGCTTTGCAGGGGCCGGGCCCGCCGCCGGCGGCGACAAACCAGGCCCCAAAACCGGCGGGCACCTGGTAGTTCACATTGACGCCCGTGTTCTGGGGGGTGAGTGCCTTGGTGGACCACGCCTCTTCCGCATATGGGCCGCTGCCGGGGCCGGTGAAAGTCCACGGGTGAGCGCGCGCGGCCGGGGTGTCCCAGCTCCACACCGCCACGTACTCGTCCACGCTGGCGTTCAGTGGCACCAGCATGAACAGCGCCTCACCGCAACCCTTGTCGTTGCCGTTCATCTGGGGGAAGAACGAAACCGGCCACGAGACGCAGTGCTCGCCCGCGGCAAGCGCCACCCCGACGCCTACCGGGCAGCCGGAAGCATTGACCTGGGTCTCCTGGGCAACGGGCGGCAGGGCCGAAGCCGGTGCCGCCGGTAGTCCGGCGGCGACGACGGCGATGACGGCCGAGAAAGCGAGAACCGTCCTGATCTTCCGGGGATGTCCCACTTGGCGCCTCCGAACCACTCTGTTGATGTCTCAGTCTCCCGAGGCGCGATCGCCCCGGGTGATAATCAAGCGCTCAAGCGTCACACCTGCGTCACACCGCGCTCACCGTGGGAGCCAGCCGGGCGCCCCCGGTAGCATGTCGCCATCCCATATGCGCCAGGACATGTCATAACGGTTCAGCAAATCCGCGACGCCCCGTCCGCAGGGCCGGCGGGCCTGACGGTCCCCCTGGCCACCGGGGCCAGCACCTGGGCCTGGCAAATGGCCGGCCCCCCCGGCGCACCCGTCGTCGTGCTGCTCCACGGGTGGATGGCGACAGCCGCCCTTAACTGGTACGGGTCACTCGGGTACCTGGGGCGCTCGTTCCGGGTCATCGCTCCGGACCTGCGCGGGCACGGCCGCCTGGGGCGGGGCGCGCCGCCCTTCACCGTGGACGGGTGCGCCGACGACATTGCCAGGATCGAGGACGAGCTTGGGGTGGGGCGCGCTGTCGTCGTCGGCTACTCGATGGGCGGGGCCATCGCCCAGGTGTTCGCCAAACGCCACCCCGAACGGACCGAGGGCCTCGTGTTGTGCGCCACCGCGGCCTGCTTCGCCCGGCGGTTGAAGCTTCGCCCGACCGTCCGCGTCATCGGCCATCTCGGGGCCGCGGCGGTCCGGAAATGGCCCGATGGCGGGCAACGTTTCCTCGCTTGGCGCATCGCCCGTCACGACCAGGCCGCCGTCGCCCGCGGGGCCCGGGACCGGGACGGCGACACCAAACAAGGGCTGGCCGGGAGGGCCGAGGACGAGGGCGCCGCCCCCACCGCCAGGCCGGTCCACCCTGACTGGGCCCTGGCGGAGAGGCCGATGGCCGACCTGGCCGCCTTCATAGAGGCGGGAGTGGCCCTCAACGCCTACGACAGCAGCGTTTGGCTCCCCGAGCTGGACGTTCCCGCCGCGGTGTTGGTAACCCGGCGTGACAAGATCGTCGCGCCATGGCGCCAGGAGGCGATGGCGGCTCTTATCCGGGGGGCCCGGCGTTACGAGATCGACGCCGGCCATGACGCCGTCGTCTCCCGTCCGGGCACCTTCCTCCCGGCCCTGCGGGACGCCTGTTCCGGGCTCGTCGCCTAGCGCAGCGCGGCCGACACTTCCTGGGCCGCCGCCACCACCAGCGACGCATAGCGGCGCGCCGGCGCCCGGGTCGTGCGTTCCACCGGGCCCGACACCGAGACCGCCGCCACCACCGCTCCGTCCAGGAACACCGGCGCGCTGACCGAGGCCACGCCCAGCTCACGCTCCTCGACGCTCTCGCTCCAACCCCGGGCCAAGGTCTGGGGGTCGGCGGCCAGCGCCCGGCCGGCAGAGCCTTTGTCCATCGGCAGGGACGCCCCGATGGGGACGATGGTGCGCAGGCTGTGAGGTGACTCGAGAGAAACGACGCAGATCCGCCGCGCCCCTTCGGTCACGAAAAGCTGCACGCTCTCGCCCGTGTCGTCCCGCAACCGCTCCAGGGCCGGCGTGGCGGCGTGGGCCAGGCTGCGCCGGCGCTGGCCCGCCAGGCGGCCCAGCTCCACCAGGCGCGCCCCCAGGCGGTAAGTGCCGTCGGCTCCCTTGTCCACTAGGCCGTAAGACACTAGGGCCGTCGCCAGCCGGTAGGCCGTGGCCCGGGGCAGGCTGGTGGCGGCGACCAGCCCGGCCAGGCTGAGCGAGCCGTTCGCGGCCAGACCGTCGAGTACGGCAACCGCCTTGCCCAGCGATGCCGCTCCCGCTACAGTGTCTCTCATAGCGAGATGATATCTCACTATATGGGAGACCATGATGAAGTAGGGCTCAGGGCCTGGACGATGTTCAAGGTCCGGGCGGGGCTCGAAGTCCAAACGGGGCTCAATTCGAGAAAGGAGGCCGGATGACCACCACGAGGCCGGCGACTCTGGCCGAGAAGGTGTGGCAGCGCCACGTCGTGCGTTCGGGCGAAGGCGAGCCGGACCTGGTGTACATCGATCTCCACCTCGTGCACGAGGTGACGTCCCCCCAGGCGTTCGACGGCCTCCGGCTGGCCGGACGCCGGGTGCGCCGGCCCGACCTGACCGTCGCCACCATGGACCACAACGTCCCGACCACCGCTGTGGACCAACCCCTGAGCGACCCGATCTCAGCCCGCCAGATAGAGGTCCTGGCCGCC
>PMLI01000405.1 GCA_003158835.1 Acidimicrobiaceae bacterium | reverse complement strand
GTAGCGGCCAGGGGCTCGGACTTGCACCTCACCTCGGGCCGCCCTCCCATGATCCGTGTGGACGGGTCGTTGCGGGCCCTGGAAGATTTCGACGAGCTCACGGCGTCGAGCGTGCGGGACCTGGTCTACGAGATCCTGTCCCAGAAGGTCCGGGAACGCTTCGAGAACAATCTCGAGCTGGACACGTCCCACGTCGTGCCGGGGGTCGGCCGTTTCCGGCTCAACGTCTTCCAGCAGCGAGACGCGGTCGGGGCCGTCTTCCGGGCCATCCCCTTCGAGATCGTCTCCCTAGAGGACCTGGGGCTGCCGCCGGCCGTGCGCCAGTTTGCCGACCTACCCCGTGGCCTGGTGCTGTGCACCGGTCCGACGGGCTCGGGCAAGTCGACCACGCTGGCCGCGCTGGTCGACATCATCAACGCCTCCAAGCCCCTGCACATCATGTCGGTCGAGGACCCGATCGAGTACCTGCACCATCACCGCATGGCCGTCGTGAACCAAAGGGAGGTCGGTGAGGACACCAAAGGCTTCGCCGAGGCTCTCAAGCACGTCCTGCGCCAGGACCCGGACGTCATCCTCATCGGTGAAATGCGCGACCTCGAAACCATCTCGACGGCGTTGACAGCCGCCGAAACCGGTCACCTCGTGTTCGCCACCCTGCACACCCAGGACGCGCCGCAGTCCATCGACCGTATGATCGACGTCTTCCCTGCTCATCAGCAGCAGCAGATCCGTACACAGCTGGCGACGACGATCCAAGGGGTCGTCACGCAGCAGCTCCTGCCGCGAGCCTCGGGCACCGGGCGCGTGGTCGCATGTGAGATCCTGGTTGCCACGCCGGCCATTCGCAACCTGGTGCGGGAAGGCAAAACCCATCAGATGTACAGCGCCATGCAGGCCGGTGCCAAGCACGGGATGGTGACCATGGACCAGTCGCTGGCCCATCTGGTCAAAAGAGGTGTGATCGCCTTCGACATCGCCGTCGAGCGCTGCGCCAACCCCGACGACCTGCGCCGGCTCATAGAAGCCGTCTGAGATGGCCGCGGGCGCGGAAAGGACGTTGTGATGGCCCAAACGACCTATGCATACAAGGTCAGGGATACGCAAGGAAACATCGTAGAAGGCACGCTCGACGCCGATAATCAGAACCTTGTGGCCGGCCGCCTGCGGCAAATGGGCTACACGCCGATCAATATCGAAGCCAAGAACTCCGGCGCCATGAACAAGGAGATCCACCTGCCGGGCCTCGGCAATCGGGTGGGGCTCAAGCAGATCGCACTGTTCAGCCGACAGTTCGCCACTCTCATCGGCGCCGGTCTGACCCTTCTGCGGTCGCTGTCGATCCTGGCGGACCAGACCGAGAACGCCAACCTCGGCCGGATCGTGGTCGACATACGAGCCCAAGTGGAGCGGGGTATCTCGCTATCCCAGGCCATGAGCAGCCATCCCCGAGTCTTCAATCGCCTCTTCGTGGCCATGGTCCGGGCCGGAGAGGCCAGCGGTGGGCTGGACCAGTCTCTCCTCGGTCTCGCCGCCATGCTAGAGAAACAAGCCGCCCTGAGGGGCAAGATCAAGTCGGCGATGGCGTACCCGGTCGCCGTCCTCAGCCTTGTCCTGCTCATCGTGGCCGCCATCATCCTGTTCATCGTGCCCATCTTCGAGAACATCTACAAGAGCCTCAACGGTACCCTCCCGTACCCGACGCGGGTCCTCATCGGCCTCTCCGACTTCGCCGTAAAGTTCGCCATTCCCATACTCGTGGTCGTAGTGCTGGCCGTAGTGGGCCTTCGTCGCTGGATGAGGACACCGCAGGGAAGAGCGGTCTGGGACACCACCCTGCTGAAGGTCCCTATCTTCGGTGGCCTGATGCGAAAGACGGCCATCGAACGCTTCTGTTCCACCTTCTCGTCCCTTCTACGGGCCGGGGTGCCGGTACTGGAATCGCTCGAGATAACAAAGGAAACGGTCAATAACGTGGTGGTGGCGCGATCCATAGACAGCATGAGCGAGGGCGTCCGACGAGGCGAGCCCATCGCGGCGCGCCTGGCGAACGAGCCGATCTTCCCGCCCATGGTGGCCCAGATGATGTCGGTTGGGGAGGAAACGGGAGCCCTGGACGCCATGCTGAGCAGAGCGTCGACCTTCCTGGAGGAAGAGATCCAGCGGACGGTGGAGTCCCTGACGTCCTTGCTGGAGCCGCTGCTCATAGTGGTCCTGGGCGGCGCGGTGGGGAGCATGGTCATCTGCCTGTACCTACCGATGTTCAATGTGGCCAAGCTCGTCAACGCCGGCTAATCCGGCGCAAAGACGCAATAAGCGAAACCGGTCCCTAAAGGGTCGCCTCAAAGTGCCGACAACCACAATAGCGAGCACTTGCGCAAGGTGACACTGCCTGTTGGCGGGGGAGCCAAGCCGGTCGGAGCGTGGGCCCGGACAGACGCCGGGTAGCCCTCGTGGGCTGAAGATGGCTCGCACCGAGAACCTCTCACCAAGAAGTAGCACCAAAAAGCAGCACCGAGAAGTGACAATCAACGAAAGGACAACAGTGCTCAAGCACCTGGACCAGCGGCGCCGTGACGAAGAGGGCTTCACCCTCATCGAGCTCATGGTCGTCGTCCTCATCCTGGGGATCCTGATGGCGATCGCCATCCCGACATTCCTCAGCACCACCAAGAGCGCCAAGGGCGTGGCCGGCGAGTCGAACGCAACCAACGCGGCAACGAGCGAGGTCTCGACCTACGCCACGTCGCAGCTGTTCGATTCCTCGGCCTATGCGGCCGGCGCCGCCCTACTTGACCCGGCCCTGCCCTGGGACGCCACGACCACCGATGCAACCGCGGCTACGGGCAAGATCCTGGTCCTGGTGTCCAGCACCGTCCCCTGGGCCTCCGGCATGTGGAGCAACGCCGCCGCCGCCACGGGCACGATCATGCTGCTCGAATCGTTGTCGTCCAACGGGAAGTGTTACATCGTCCTTTACGACCAGAGCACCACCACCCCCAACGTCGGGTACCTGGTGGACACGTCGGGCTGCCCGGCCACCGCTCCCACAACCGCCCCGACGGCCGGGACGCCGACCGCGGGTAGCGCGGCTGCCGCGAACCACACCGTCACGGCCCTGCCGGCCGCCTGGACGGGCTACTACAGCAACTTCTAATTCTAATGAACAGCCTGGCCTGATCAGGGCAGAGCTGGCGTCAAAGGCCGGCCCTTAGGGCAGCCTTGGCCGTGCCCGGAAGGCCACGGTCCCGGTTACAGGAACAGCAGAGATGTGCCGATTACTGCTGTGGTGACATATACCTCGACTGGACGGGTGGGTAAGGGATGCCGAAAAGGGTGAGCATCGGCCTCGACATCGGGTCGTCGGCCGTGCGTGCTGCTGAAGTGGTGATGGACGGTAACCGGAAGACGCTCCGGCGCTTTGCTCAAGTCGGCCTGCCCCAAGGGGCTGTGACAGAGGGCGAGGTGCAGGACCAGGTCATCGTGACGGCGGCGTTGAAGCGCCTTTGGCAGCAGGGCGGCTTCAGCGGCCGACAGGTCGTCATCGGTCTGGGCAGCCAGCGCGGCATGGTCCGCCAGGTCGAGATGCCGCCGATGCCGGATGGGGAACTTCGCTCGGCCCTGCAGTTCAAGATCGGCGAGTTCCTTCCCATTCCCGTCGACCAAGCCCTGGTCGACTTCGCGCCGCTGCCGGGCGGCGGAGCGGCCAACGGCGGCGGAGCGGCCAACGGAGGTCGCAGGCTGCTGCTCGTGGCGGCCCAGCGCGAGGTTGTAGTTGACCAGGTAGCCGCGGTAGAAGCGGCCGGGCTGAGAGTCAAAGCGGTTGACTCGTCGTCGCTGGCGTTGCTCAGAGCGGTAGCCCAACCGACGGGGCGTTCGGCCAGCGGTGGTCAAGGAGGCGGTCTGGAGGCCGTAGTCGGCATTGGGGCCGAGCTGATCACGGTGGCGGTACGAGACGACGGCGTACCAAGGTTTGTCCGCACGGTCGCACTGCCGGGCCTGCCGTCCCGGGATGGCGGCGGCGGCGCTCTGGCGACGGTCTCGCTCAGCGGGGACAGGACCAGGTCAGAGGCCAGAACTGTGAGCCCGACGGTGCTGGCCGCGGGCGCCGGGGTCGCCCGGCTGGACGGGATCGTAAGCGAGGTCCGCAGCTCGCTCGAGTACCTGCTGTCGCAGAGCCAGACCAGGCATTTCGAGCAGGTGTTGCTCACCGGGGGGGGAGCCTTGTTGCCTGGCGTCCCCGCCGCTCTCAGCAAGGCGCTGGGCCTGCCGGTGGGCCTGGCCGAGATGCCGCTGGAGGTAGACAAAAAGGCGCTCGGGCTGGACGATAAAGCCCTCGAGGAGGCTTCCTCCCGGTGGTTGACCGCAGTCGGCCTGGCTTTGTGGGGCACAGATGCCTACGGAAAGCCGTCGCTGCTGCCCCCAGAGGTGTCCATTCGGCGACGTCAACGCAGAGTGTTGGCCGGCGGGGCCGTCGCCGTCCTGGTCGTGGCCGTAGGCCTGGGCGGGGTGTCGATGAGCCGCCTCCACTCGGCGGACGAGATAAGCAACCAGATCCGCACCGCGACCGACGAGGCAGTGGTGTTAGATCAGAAGATCAAGGGGTTGGGCTACGTCCTGAAAATACCAGCCGAAGTACAGGCCCGGCGCGCTCTGGCGGTGACGGCCTTGGCCGGTGACATCGACTGGACGGGACTGCTCGGGCGTCTGGCGGCGGCAATGCCCTCGGATGTGAAGCCGGGGACGGTCACGCTGGCCAAGGCGGGGGACGCTGCCACAAGTGGTTCCGCCCTACCACCGGGCACCGTCGTCGGGTCGCTGACCATGAACGCGGTCACGACCGGCGGCGCCAGGGCCGTGGCGCAGTTCATAGACCAGGTATCGACGGTCAAGGGATTAGCGGCTCTGTGGGTGTCGTCGACGACGAGCACTTCGGGCGAAACGGCAATATCGGCCACCGCTCAGATCACCGCGGCTGCGTTCAGTACCAGGGCACAGCGTCTTCCAGGAGGTAACAAGTGAGCCGTCGCGTCCTAGTCATACCCATACTTGTGGCGCTGGTCGTCATGGCCGCCTGGTACGCCGGGTTTTACCGGCCGGAAACCTCCAATATCAAGAGCCTGCAGGCCAAGCAACAGGTGGCGGCCGCTTCGCTGCTGGCCTTCGAGACCAGGTACGCCAGCCTGCTCCAGAGCAAGAGACATCTCCCGGCGGAACGGGCGGCGCTGGCCAAGCTGCAACGCGCCGTCCCCAACGGTCCCGAGTTGGACAATCTGGTGACGACCCTTTACTCGGCCGCTTCTGACGCCGGAGTTACGTTGGGAAGCATAGGTTCCCCCGAGCCGGCCAACTTCGGTTCCGGGGGGAGCGCGGCCACGCCGGGACCGGCTGAAGTCTCGTTGAGCATCAGCGTGACGGGCACACCGGGCCAGCTCGAGGATCTCGTCCGGGTACTGAACTCCGAAGCACGGCTCTTCGTGGTCGACAACTTCAGCGTGAGCCTCAGCTCGGCCGGTACGGGCGGGCCGGCCGGTAGCGGGGCCAAGGGACAACAAACAGGTACGTCGCTCAACCTGCGCGCCTTTTACGCCTCGTCCAACGTCAACACGGCTGCCTCCTAAATCTAGGGCACGTGCGCCGTTTTCTGGTTCGGCGCCATATTCAACAGCCGAGTCAAGCCGGAGGGCCACAGTGCCGAGTAGCACCCGTGTGACCCGTGACGCGTCCGCTGGGCGGCGAGGTGGACATAGCCGTCGAGAACGGGACGGAGGTTTCACGCTCGTGGAGGTGATGGTGGCTCTCCTCGTGTTCATGATCGCCGTCCCGCCCCTGGCCAATTCGTTCCTCACCGCCTACCGTACGACGGCGCAAAACCGGTACGCAGTGCTGGCGGCCGATCTTGTCTCCCAGGCTCTGGACGGCGTACGGTCCGTGCCCTTCGCGGACGTGGCGATCGGGTCGACCACCACCACCCAGACCGTCCAGAACCTGGCCTTCACGATCACGCAGACGGTGGCGCCGATTGCCCCCCCCGAACAGAGCACCGACGTGTGCGGGGCGTCCACCACCGGTACTGGCAATGACGACTACCTGCTTGTCTCGGTCGCTGTCTCCTGGCCCTACGACGCCGCCGCGCCGGTGATGGCCCGGACCATGCTTGCACCTCCGGCCACGGTCATCGCCAGCGGCGACGCCGAGGTGATCATCCAGGTCTTCTCGGCCGACGGCAACCCGGCCATCGGCGTCCCCGTCGCCATCAACACCACGCCGTCTCCGACCGTCGTCACAACGAACAGCAACGGGTGTGCGGCCTTCCCGTACCTGAACGCCGGCCAGTCCTACACTCTCACGGCGAGCGGTTACGTCAACCCGAGCCAAGCCGCCGCCAGCATCACGACGCCGGTGCTCTCGCTGAACCAGACCTACGAGCAGACCGCGGGCATCACCTGGGATCTCCCCACGACCCTGGACGGCCCGGTGCAAACCCAGTGCGTCCGTACCTCGCCGCTCACTTACACCGTCTGCAACACCACCACGGACGTCATCTACCCGTCGTCGTGCACCGCCGGTGCTTCGCCCTGCTCGGGCCCGGGGATGGCCGCCGATCCCATCCCGGTCGTTTTCGTCCCGAACGGCTCGGCGCCGGCCCGCGTGATCTCGGGCGCCACCGCCACTACTCAGGCGTCGACGACGGGCTTCCCGTTCATCACGAACTACCAGGCGTGGGCCGGTACGTGCGCCGATGCGCAGCCGGCCTCGAACTTCGTCGAGGGCCTGACCGCTGTTCCGGGCCAGGCCGCACCTATTTGGCCCGGGAACCCGATGGTCAACCTCTTCGCCCAAGACCTCACGTCGTCCAGCTACGGCAAGGTCGTGACCGTCAGCCACGCGGCTGATGCCAATTGCACAAGCGGGGAAACCTACAGCTACACGGTGCCGGCGACCCTGCCGTCGGGCGCCACCGCCATGGCCGTCGCCGTGCCCGCCGGGATCTGGACCTTCAAGGCTGGCACCGGCACTCCCCAGAGCAACGTCCCCATCCCCCCGATATCCTCGACGGGGTTGGCCTTGTGACCCGCCGTGACGCCACCAGGCCGGAGGGGGGGACCACGCTGGTTGAGATGATGCTGGCTGTGGCGGTCTTCGCCGTCGTCGTCGCCATCACGTACGGGACCCTGGGCAACGTCCAGCAGCAGACGACCAACAACATCAACCTCCAACAAGCGACCCAGGCCGGGATGCTCGCCCTCAACCAGATCTCGTCCGAGGTCCGCGACATGTCCAACTCCTTCCTCAACAGCCTCCAGAGCCAAAACTCAGGTACGGCCGATATCGTCACCATGACCGCCACGGAGCTCGCGTTCCTGTCCGGCAACGACATCGTCAACAATGACACCGCCGGCATAGTCGACCCCAATGGCGGGAGCTTCACGACCGGGTGCGCCAACCTGATCGACATAAAGCTTGTGTCGGGCAACTTGGTCCAGACCGACATCGCGCCGACCATTGCGGGCGCTCAGTGCACATGGACGGCAACGCCAAGCACGGTGACCCTGCTCCGCAAGGTCGAGCCCCTCTGTTCGGGGGCCCCTTGCCTCGCCACCAGCACCGGGGCATCGATCTTCAGCTATCTGCAGGGCTACCCGTCCCTGGGCCAGTCGACCTCGGCCGCCAACGCGGTCGGCGAAGTCTCCGTTGGCTTTGCGGTCTTGGCGGGTGGGTCTTCCCATGTCAGCCCGGTTGTGCTCACCCAGACCGTCCGCCTCGCGGCCGTATTGGCCGATCCCTCCTCCCCCTCGTAAACCAAGGACACACGCGTGACCAAACGCCGAGCCAGCCACCCCGAGAAGCGCTCCGAGCGTGGGATCGCGCTCATCACGACCATTCTCATCGTCACCGTAACCGGGGTCATGGCCGGTGCCGCTCTGTTGGCGGCGTCCGGCGCCGTCAGCGTTGCCCGCCAGGACGACAGCCAGGCGGCATCTCTGGGCGCGGCGGACGCGGGCGTCGACGACATTCTCTACCGCCTCAACGCCAGCGAGGACACCAGCTTCCAATTGGCGGAAAACATCTACAATTACGACCAGCAGCTGCGGTCCAACTCCTCCACACCGTGCCCTACCACCGATAGCCCTGCCATCCCTCCGGCGGCGTGCGGATGGGTCACCATACCCGACAGCAACGACAGCCTTCGTGCTCTGGAGTACCAGTACAGCGTGCCGTCGAACCACCAGCCCGCCCCCACCGGGGCGGCGACGACCCAGGGCTCCACCGGTTCGAGCACGATCGTCTTCGACGTCTTGGGTCGTGTGATGTCCACGACCGGCCAGTCGATCACGCGTTCAATCCGGGTCGTGCTGTCCCGGAGCACCTTCCTCAACTATGGCTACTTCACCAATGTCGAGACGGAGGACCCTCAGCAGTACGACCTGGACCCGGCTCAACCCGGCTGGCCCGAGTTCGGTACCGGGTGGGGGAGCGGGATCACGGCGTGGAACGGCCCTTCCACCCAGAGCCCACAGCCAAAGAACGCGTACGACGCCGCCCTTGAGTACTGCCAGAACTACTGGTTCGAGGCCAACCCGAGCCCGGACGAGACGGCGGAGGCCAGCGCGGCCGGGGTCACGATCTCACAGGATCCGCGGTCGGTCCACACCGAACAGTCAAACGGGTACAGCCTGAACAACATCTGCACGTTCACGAAATGGGAAACCGGCGACACGTTTTACGGGCCGGTCCGCACCAACGACGTCCTCTACATCAACGGCAGCTCCAACTTCTACGGGCCCGTAGTGGTGGGCACGCCATGCAACATGCTGAATGCTTCAGACC
>PMLI01000598.1 GCA_003158835.1 Acidimicrobiaceae bacterium | reverse complement strand
AGGAAAAACTTCACGAATGCCGATTTTCCCCGCCCGATCTGGCCGAACACGACGATGTTGGGGCTGGTCAGCTTGCCCATGGCATAGCACTCCCACGGGTCGAAGCAGAACAACCCCCCGGAGGCTTCGCGACCGATATAGCAGCCGTGGGCCCCGAGGTCGTCAGGCACCACGAAGGGGTAGAGCGTGCGGAGCTCAACGGTGGTGGCCCGGTGCGGCGGTGGGAGCCCTCTGTGCCTCAAATCCTTTCCCCTTCTTGAATAGTGTGCTTTAGCATCTTTGATGTAGTTTCATACAATCCTAGCTCACCGTCCCGGGTAGCGTCGAGTGCCATCTATCGGGGCGCGGGCGAGGTTGCCGCCACCAACCTTCTATCGCCCACGGCGAGCGGTCATCAGAATCTTCCCCGTGGTGGGCCAATGGTCCATGACCTGCCCCGTTACATATATTTTGCCTTATCTCAAGGCGCTTGACATCTGCTTTTGCCTAAAACTAAGGTCTGGCTCTGGGTGGCATACCACCACCTCCCGCCACTCGGGGCCTCGGGCGGCTGCCCTCCCGCCAGTTGCACCCGGCCCCCGAGCCAAGAACATGGAAAGAGGAGGACGACAAGTAATGAAGAAATTGCGCCTGTTAGCCGTGCTAACCAGCGGCACCGCGCTGTCATTGGGGCTTGCGCTCGGGCCGGTGACCACCGCCGCCCATGCCGCCACCAGCATGGTCAAGCACGGTGGTGTGCTCCACGTGGTCATGCCGTGGGTCACCATTCCCGACAACTTCAACCCGTTGAACCCCGGCACCAACAGTGCCACCGCCGGTGGGACCGGGAGCGCCATCTACGAGCCGCTCGCGTACGACAACACCTACACGGGTGCTTTCACCCCCGTCTTGGCCACCGGCTGGCGATGGGGCAACGGCAACAAGACCCTTACCGTCACGACCCGCCACGGGGTCAACTGGAACGACGGCAAGCCTTTCTCGGCTGCCGATGTCGCCTTCACGTTCAACTACCTGAAGAAGAACCCGACCGTCGACTCGTTCGGCGACTGGAAGACGCCGCTCGTGTCGGTGAAGGCTACGAGCCCGGACACGGTCGTGTTCCGCTACCAGAGCCCCGACACGGTTGTCCTCCCGTTCGTCCTGTCACAGCTGATCGTGCCCAAGCACATCTTCTCCAAGGTCGCCAACCCGGTCACCTTCACCAACCTCAAGCCGGTCGGCACGGGCCCGTTCCTGCTCAAGTCGTACAACTCCACGGCTGTCACTTACGCCAAGAACATGAATTACTGGATGACCGGCCGGCCTTACATCAACGGGATCACCATCCAAGCCGTCAAGTCCAACGACACGGCCGAGCTGTTGCTCCTCAACGGTGACGCCGCCTACACCTACGACGCCATCACCGACCCCAATACGACGTACGTGAAGGCTCACCCGGCGTGGAACAAGTATTGGTGGCCCAGCATCTCCCAGAACATCCTGTATATGAACACCCAGGTCGCGCCGTTCAACGACGTGAACCTCCGCAAGGCCGTCGCCATGTCGCTCAACGACAGCGTCATCGCCGATCGGGCCTACTTCGGGTCCGTCTCCCCCGCCAGCGGGGCCCAGGAGGCGGGCGTGACCGCCGGCCAGACCAGTGAATGGGTCCCGTCGTCGCTCAGCTCGCTCGAGTGGACCTACAACCCCTCGGGTGCCCTCAGCCTGCTCGAGTCTCACGGCTACAAGCTTGTCAACGGCTCGCTCGTGGGCCCCAGCGGTACCACCCTCCCGACCTACAAGATCCTGGTCGGCTCCGGCTGGACCGACTTCATCTCCATCGCCCAGACCATGAGCCAGGAGCTCTTGGCAATAGGGATCCACACCACCATCGACCAGGAGCCGTGGAGCACCTACTACGGTGACGCCCAAGGCGGCACGTTCGACTTCCTCGTCTGCTGGAGCAATGGCAACAACGCCACGCCGTACTACGAGTACTACTACATGCTGAGCTCGGCCGAGGCCGTACAAGCCGGCACCAAGAACGTGAACACCAACTACGAGCGCTATACGAGCCCGGCGATCGACAGTATTCTCTCCAATTTCTCCGCGACGACCACGCTGTCCCAACAGAAGGCCGACATGGTGAGCATAGAGAAGACTGTCCTCACCGACGTCGTCGCCGTCCCGCTCACGGGCCGGCCCAACTGGTTCGACTACTCGACCCGGTTCTTCACCGGCTGGCCGAGCACTTCGAACCCCTACAACGCCGGCGAAGCCCCGGACGCCTTCAATGGAGGCGCCGAGCAGCTTTACCTGAACGTCCACTTGAAGTAACGCTCACCTTAGCCGAAGACGCAAACACCCNNAAAGCGGGCCCACCACTGAGGTGGGCCCGCTCCCTTCCGGCAAGAAGCGATCAAGTGACGGAAGGCTAGGTCCGATGCGATACATCCTGAGGCGGTTCCTACTGTTCCTGCTGACCGGCTGGGCCGCCCTCACTGTCAACTTTGTACTGCCCCGGCTGATGCCGGGCAACCCGGTCGAGATCGAGTTCGCCAAGTTCCAGGGGAAACTGCCTCCTTCGGTCATGGTTGCGCTCGAGAAGGCCTGGGGCTTGAAGACCAACGATAGCGTCATCGCCCAGTACTACACCTACTTCGGCCACACTCTTACGGGCAACCTCGGGTATTCCCTCACCTATTATCCCGAGAAGGTCAGCACCTTGTTGGGCCAGGCCCTGCCCTGGACCATCGGGCTGGTCGGCTTTGCCACGGTCGTTTCCTTCATCATCGGGACGGCAATCGGAGCCCTGGCGGCGTGGTACCGGGGCACCGTCCTCGACAGCATCATGGTCCCCACCGGC
>PMLI01000048.1 GCA_003158835.1 Acidimicrobiaceae bacterium | reverse complement strand
GAGGCAGATGGCCAGGCGCGCCATCAGCGGTGCCGAGGTGGTCGAAGCGCTCAGGGCCCCTGAGACGACCTACCCGTCGCCGGAGCACCCCGAGCGCACCGTGGTGCTCGGGCGGACCACCGCCGGGCGCCGCCTCAAGTTGGTGGTGAGGACCGGGCACCCCACCTTGGTCATAACCGCCGCTGACAGGGATCAGGTACCGTGATCACGATGATGGTTGAGTTCGACCCGACGGCTGCCGCCACGTATGTCCGCTGGCGCGACGAGGCCGTGGCGAGGACGGTTGAGGTCCTGGACGCCTACTGCATGGTCGACCTCGACGCCGCCGGGGAACCCGTGGGAGTCGAGATCCTGGACGCGCCGGCCGAGGTCGGGGACGCCCTGTTCGAGGCCCTGGGTAAGTCCTTCCCCGTCCTGGACATCAGAGCGCTGCGGCTGGCGCTGAGTGGGCACCCTGTGGCTGCGGCCTGAGCCTGGAAGGTCTTGCCCCCGGGGGCACCGGCCCGCTGACTGACCGTTTATTCATCGTTATTCATCGGCTTCGCCACGTTCACCGCGCCAAGGCGCTCTCTCCCACGCGCCATTGATCGTCAATGCTGCGGGATTCCTGTGCCATGGGTGTGCCATGGAACGCTAGGACGTCCTAGCAACGGGGCGGCCACACCCCGGCTGAGCAGCACAAACGTTGGAGGCGGCGAACGGGTTCGAACCGTTGTAGAGGGCTTTGCAGGCCCTTGCCTGAACCACTCGGCCACGCCGCCTAGGGCTGTACCGGACGTCTTACTGTACAACCTCTCGGGGCGCCGCTGTAACGTCGGCGCAGGTCGACGACATGCCCAGCCCCATCGATGCCCTAGGTAAGCTACAGCGCCTCGCTATCGCCGCCGCGGCCGCCCTCACTGCCGCGGCGGGGGTGGCGGCGGCCACGGGCGCGCCCGACGTAGCCCGGTTCGCGATTGCGGCATTCGCCCTGGCTGCGCTGGCTGTCCTGGTGGGCGAGTCGATTGAGCAGATCGGGGAGCGCCTCGGGCCAGGCCCCACCGGCCTGCTCCAGTCCAGCCTGGGCAACCTGCCTGAGCTCTTCGTGGCCATTTTCGCCTTGCGCGACGGGCTCACATCGGTGGTGCAGGCCGCCCTGGTGGGTTCCGTGCTAGGCAACGTGCTACTGGTGCTGGGTGCGGCGTTCCTGAGCGGGGGGGCCAGGCACGGCGCTCAGAGGTTCCGGCCGGAAGCACCCCGGATGCTGGTAACCCTGCTCGCCCTGGCCGTGGGCGCCACCCTGGTGCCAACGCTCGCCGTCCGGCTCGAGACCCCGGCCGTACACCACGCCGCCGCCCTGTCGGACGTAGCCGCCATTGTGCTGCTGGCCGTCTACGTGGCCAGCATCCCCTTCTGGTTGAGCGGTGGCCCGGAGCCCAGCCAACCTCCGCGACGGGGACGGCAGAGCCGTGCCAAGGCGGAGGCGGCCGGGCCAGCTCGGGCTCAATGGCCCCTCGGGCTGGCCATAGGCCTGCTGGCAACGGCCGGGCTGGCTTCAGGAGCGGTTTCGGACTGGTTCGTTTCGGCCCTGACGCCCGCCACCCGGTCTCTTGGCATCTCCCCTATGTTCACCGGCCTGGTGATCGTGGCCCTCGCCTCCAACGCCGTCGAGAACGCCGCCGGCATCCGCTTCGCCTGGAAAGCTCGTCCGGATTTCGCCATTAGCACGATCCTCAACAGCCCCCTCCAGATCACCTTGTTCCTGACGCCGGTCCTGGTCCTGATCAGCCCATTGCTAGGACCGGCCCACCTCACCCTGGTGTTCCCAACCCTGTTGGTGGCGGCTCTGGCAGTGGCCGTGGTCGTTGTCGCCATCGTCGTCTACGACGGCGAGTACTCGTGGCTCGAGGGCATCGCCCTTATCGCCTTGTACGTGATCGTGGCTGCCGCCCTGTGGTGGGGTTGAGCCAAGCCGGGTGTTCCTTTTTCAGACAGCACTCCCACGGCCCCGCGACGCGCCTTTTGCCAGTGCGCAAACCTCGGCCGGTGATGCGACCGGCAACTGCACTACCAGGTCATGAGCGGGGACCGAATCGTTCAACCAGATGCCGCCGCCGGTGGGCACCCGCACCTGTTGGCCCTCCAAGGCCGCCCCTCCCGGGAAACCATCCAGGCCCCACGGGCGAGCCAGGTAGACCAGGAGGAGACCGCCGGCGGGGCCCAGCGACACCCAGAGCGCGCCCGACCTGGCTGTTTCTGCGAGACCAAATCTCAGTGACGTCGGGAACGACCGGACGAGGTAACGGCCGTACGGGCGGGCCAAGGCGCATGTACCCGGTCCGGGCGGCCAACCCACCAGGGCATTGGGCCGCGCCCCTGACCTCCCGGCCCTGCGGGCTGCCCCGCCCCTGCTCCCGCCCAGGCCGCCGCGGCCCGTCTTGCTCACCGTCAGCCCCGCCGTGCCGAGGATCTGGAAACGGCCCTCGAACATAGGCCGTCTCCTCCCGGTCAGGTCCAGCCACGACTCGTCGTTCAGCAGCTCCCCTGCAGTCATCAACGCGGGCCGTGCCCGGGGCAAGAGCCGCTCGCGGTAGAGGTCGGCGAGCATCCCCGGCGTCAGGTACCCGGCCGCAAACCCGCTGGCCCATACGGGGTAGGTGTCGATGGCCCGGGCCAACTGTGCCGGTGACTGCAACAGCGCCCCACTAGTCACGATCTCGTTCTCGAGCCCGCGGACGTACACCGTCCGGCTCCGGGCAAAGCGAACACCGGAAACGACGTTGCTGGCGGTGGCGGCGACCACCAGGACCACAAGCACGGCCCGCACCAAGCCCGGCACTTGGCGTCTGTCGGCGGCCCGCCGGACCGCCCCTCGCTCCCGGCGCGCCGCAGCCTCGGCCGCCACGGAAGGGCCGGGCTCCACCACCGGTCTGAACGCGGGCCTCCGGACCGGGCCCGTGGCGGGACGGCCTCCCGCCACCAAGCGGCCCGGGGCGGACATAGCGGCTGACATCAGAAGGGCGATCGCCGGCAACAGCAGGGCCGCTCCCACGTAGGCGTAGCGGGAAGGTGACATGGTCGCGCTGAGGCGGTCACGCCCCAGCGCCGCCAGCACGTAAAACGCCACCGCGGCCACGGCCGCGCCCAGAACGGCGGGATGGGCCCGGAAGAGGCTGGGTGACCGCCAGAGCAACCAGCCGGACAGGACGACAGCCAGCGCCGTCCCGACCGAGCCCCACCCGGCGGCGTGGCCGAGCGCCTGCGACAGATTGGAGGAGACGAACTCGGGGACCTTGGCGAGGACCGAAGCGCTCAGCTGGTCCCCTGTGTCCTTCAGACCGGTGTGGCCGGCCAAGGCGAACCAAGTCACAAAAGCGCCGAGCGGTGCCCCCAGGGCCCGGACCGCTCGTCGCCAGCCGTTACGGGACAAAAGCACGAAGCCGAGCGCCAGCGTCGTCGCCAGACCGACCGTGGAGCACATGAGCGCCGCCAGGCTCAGAGCCGCGACCGTAACGTCTCTGGCCAGCGGGGCCGTCAACCGCGGTGCTCGGGGCCGGGCCGGGCCTTCGGCCACTTCCATGGCAAGCAAGCCGAACAGCAGCGATGACACGAACCCGATCTGGAACGCCCACGTCAGGTTTTCCGAACCCGTGCCGAGCAATGCGAACAGCAAAGCCAGCATCGTCGCCACCCATACGTCGGCCCCCTCCCGCAAGCAGCGTCGCCAGACGAGGTGGACCACGACCACGTGCGCCAGCAGCAGCGGGATGAGGTAGGGCCAGTACGACGAGAGGTGCTCGAGCGAATACATGGCCCGCCACAGCAAAATGGGCAAGACGGACCAGTGCTCGTTATGGGGCGCCCAAATGCTGAAATAGGCGCCGTGCAAGCCGCGCCTAGTCAGGAAGTCCCACTCGTCACCGAAGAACCACAAGTTGCGGTCCAGGTACGCCCATACCGACAACGCCGCCATCAACGTGAAGGCGTGGGCGGCGACGGCGACGCGGGGCAAGGGCCTAGGCGTCAGGTACGGTGACCGCGACCATGACGGTGACGGCAACGACGGCGGCAGCGGACGCGACGAGGCGCTCGGCTCCGGCACCGGCCGGGACACGATAGCTGGGCCCGGCACGGCGCCAAGCTTAACCAGGTGGGGCCGCTCCCAGGGGATCGGAACACCGGCGTGGTAGCGCCCGACCCGAGCCATGTAGCCTGCGGCTCATGCTCGAAGCCATCAGCCCCGGCGACCCCTATCCGCTCGGAGCAACCTGGGACGGCTCGGGGACCAACTTCGCCGTGTTCTCACAAGGCGCGGAGTCGATCGACCTGTGCCTTTTCGACGCCTCCGGCCACGAAACCCGCTACGAGCTTCCGGAAGTCGACGCTTACGTGTGGCACGGCTACCTCGAGCAAGTCGAGCCGGGCCAGCTTTACGGTTACAGGGTGCGGGGCCGCTACGACCCTGAAAAGGGCCTGCGGGCCAATTACGCGAAGCTCTTGCTCGACCCGTACGCAAGAGCAATATCAGGCGAGGTCAAGTGGGGCCAGGCGGTCTACGGGTACAAGCTGGCCGGCCATGATGACCGCGTTTTGGACAAAAGCGATTCGGCCGGATCCATGCCCAAATCGATAGTGCTCGACACGGCCTTCGACTGGGCCGACGACCACCGCCCTCGCACACCCTGGCATGACACCGTCATCTACGAGACTCACGTGCGCGGCCTCACGTGGCAGCACCCCGAAGTACCGCCACCCCAGCGCGGCACCTACGCCGGAGTGGCGCACCCGGACATGATCGACCATTTCCAGCGCCTCGGCATCACGGCTGTCGAGCTGATGCCGGTCCACCAGTTCGTCGACGACCACGACCTGATGAAGAGGGGCCTGCGCAACTACTGGGGTTACAACTCCATCGGCTTCTTCGCCCCCCACAACGGCTACGCGTCGCGCCGGGGCCAACGCGTCGTCAACGAGTTCAAAGCCATGGTGCGCACCCTGCACGCGGCCGGCATCGAGGTCATCCTCGACGTCGTGTACAACCACACGGCCGAAGGCGACCACCTGGGGCCGACGTTGAGTTTCCGGGGTCTCGACAACGCCAGCTATTACCGTCTCGACCGCGACGACAGCCGTCTGTATTACGACACGACGGGTACCGGCAACACGCTCAATGTGAGCAATCCCCACACGTTGCAGCTCCTGATGGACTCGCTGCGCTACTGGGTCCTGGAAATGCACGTGGACGGCTTCCGCTTCGACCTCGCCGCCAGCCTGGCCCGGCAGTTCCATGAGGTCGACAAGCTCTCAGCTTTCTTCGACCTGATCCACCAGGACCCGGTCATCAGCCGGATCAAGCTCATCGCCGAGCCGTGGGACCTCGGCTCGGGGGGGTACCAGGTGGGGAACTTCCCAGTGCTGTGGTCGGAATGGAACGGCCGCTACCGGGACTCCGTGCGGGACTACTGGCGCCAGCAGAACGCCTCCATCGGAGAGCTCGCCCACCGGCTGACCGGCAGCTCGGACCTCTACGAGGCCACCGGGCGGCGACCCTGGGCCAGCGTCAACTTCGTCACCGCCCACGACGGTTTCACCCTCGCCGATCTCGTGAGCTACAACGTCAAGCACAACGAGGCCAACGGGGAGGGCAACCGGGACGGCTCCGATGACAACCGCTCCTGGAACTGCGGTGTCGAAGGCCGGGCCCAGGACCCGGCCGTAGTCGCCCTGCGCAAGCGCCAGGTGCGTAACTTCCTCACCACGTTGACCCTCTCGCTCGGGGTACCGATGCTGCTGGGCGGCGACGAGATCGGGCGCACGCAACGAGGCAACAACAACGCCTACTGCCAGGACAACGAGGTCTCGTGGTACGACTGGGCCAGCGTCGACCACGACCTGTTGGCCTGGGCCCGCACCCTTATCAACCTCCGCCGCAGCCACCCCGTGTTCCGCCGGCGGCGCTTTTTCCAGGGCCGGCCCTTGCGCCAGCTGGACACCGACCCGGCTCTGGCCGACATCGGTTGGTTCCGTCCCGACGGCCACTTGATGACCGACGAGGACTGGGGGGTGGGCTACGCCAAGTCGCTCGCCGTCCTGTTCAACGGGCGGTCCCCGGGCGGCGCCGACCGCCATGGCCGTCACGTCCCCGACAACTCCTTCTACCTGGCGCTCAATGCCTGGGAACAGCCCCTCGGGTTCAGGCTCCCCGTAGCCAAGTGGGGCGGGCCCTGGCAGGTGGTCGTCGACACCTCCGACGACAAGCCCGTTTACAAACCCGCGCTCATCGCCGCGGGCGGAGCGTTGTCCCTGTTGGGGCACCATTTCGTGGTCTTGCAACAGCCCAACGGGGTCTGAGCGACCACCCCGCGCGGCGAAGCCCATGCTGTCAGTCGGTCCCGCCGTGGCCAATCCGGAACCATAACTACTGTCCGTAGCGAATTTTGGCTACTCTTCGTGTTGGCAATACAACCGAGATGGAAGGCCACTACCGAGTCATGGAGCGAGAACGATGAGCGTCACGGAGGAGATGACACCTGTCTATGCCCGTCACGTGGGCGAAAGGCTGCGCAACATCCGCCGCCAACAGGGTCTGTCGCTGCAAGCCGTCGAGGAACAGTCAGAGCGGGAGTTCAAGGCCTCGGTCCTGGGGGCCTACGAGCGGGGCGAACGGATCATCTCCGTCCTTCGCTTGCAGCGCCTGGCCCGTCTGTACGGGGTCCCGGTGGACCAGTTGCTCCCCAAACTGTCCCCCGACCCCGACTTCGGCAGCGAGAGCCGCGCCACGCCCAACCACGGGGGCGGGCCGATAACGATCGACCTTTCCCGTCTGGAACGTCTGGACGCGCCCGAGCGGGAGGTGCTGCGCCGCTACATCGGGATGATCCAGATCCAGAGAGGCGACTTCAACGGGAGGCTCATCACGATCCGGGCCGAGGACGTGCGGGCACTGGCCCGGGTCTTCGAACGTGACGAGCAGGCGATGCGCAGCCGCATCGAGGAACTGGGCATCAGGACCTGAGCCAGCCGCGACCGGGCCGACCGGGTTGGGCACAAGCGGGTGCGCGCGGAGCGGGCCGGGCC
>PMLI01000478.1 GCA_003158835.1 Acidimicrobiaceae bacterium | reverse complement strand
TTCATCACTTACCATTAAACCTCCGGTTTCAATGGTTGTATTCCATACCAGACCCCATTCGCTTCTGTTGATTTTTCCGGAAACAGTAAATCCGGCTTTTTCATTTCCCCATGGATCTTTGACAAATCCTCCGAATTGCACATTCAATTTTATGTTTTGAGTAATACCTAGCATTGTTAATTCTCCCCATAATTCCTGATTACCGTCAGGATCCGGTTTCCCCATTGTACTTGACGTGAAAGTTATCTGTTTATGGTTTTCCACATCAAAGAAATCCTTACTTTTCAAGTGTTCATCACGTTTTGCATCTCCGGTAACGATGGAGGTTGGATCTATCCACAGATCAACTTCTGCAGTTGTAAAATCATTTGAATTTGTATAGATACTGGCATCGAAAGTTTTGAAGGTACCTTTTACATGAGTGATCATCAAATGTCTTACTTTAAAGCCAATTTCACAATGGGCCTGGTCGACCGACCACTTTGTTTGTGTAGTAACTAATGTTGTTTCCATTTTATCATTTTAATTTGTATACAAAGATGGGTTCCTTTCATGTTAAAATTGTTACATAACTCTTTAAAGAAGTTACATTATTCACACTATCGGAAGCTCAAAGACTTTTTGATATTTAACCAGAAACTTAGTATCTTACTTTTATCTGAGATGTTTAAAATATTGTATTTCCCGTTCGTGTTTTTTTGCCTCTTCTATTGTCTCAAAGGTTCCGAGATTCCTGCGTTTTTTTGTTTCCGGGTTTATTTTAATGGAATAAATGCGGTATCCACCGGATTTTAACTTTCGTATCATAATAATAATTTTTATTTATCCAGACGGTAAAATTGATTCACTTGTTTTACCATCAAATTCTTCATCTTTTTTTTCTGCATCTTCTTTTGTGGTTCTTATCGTGCCATCCTGATGATTGGGCGGTCCATATATTGTATACATTTTTAATTCGTTTTTTGGATCTGCATTTATAACATTATGCTTAGCGCCTGCAGGTACAAGAATTACATCGCCATCCTTAATATGATATTCATTTCCATCAATAATGCATTTCCCTGTTCCGCTTTCAAACCTGAAGAACTGATCGTTCTCGTCGTGTGTTTCCAGACCGATTTCTTCACCAGGCTTCAAGTTCATCAGCACCAATTGGCTGTGGGAAGCCGTGTAGAGCACCTTCCGGAAGTCGTTGTTTTCCCGGGTCATTGATTCAATGTCGCCGCAAAAACCCCTCATTTCGCCCCCGTTTCACGTCGAATATGTTCAGACGTGATCTTATGCGCTTGCCGATGGCCTCGTCCACCTAGCACCAGTCCACATGGGCCCGGGGGATAGAAAGCTCGCGCTCGGTGCCTCGCCTCAGGGTGCCGGGCGCTTCTCCCACACAGGGCCGGTGTGCTTTATCGCCTGGGCCGGCGCTGGGCCCGGCAGGCTGCCCTTGTGGCTGGAGGGCCGGTGCCGCCTCCTAGGGGTACGACCAAGATAAGCCCGAAAGGCGCAATGGGCCCCAAGCGCCAGCTGACCATGGGCGACGAGCGATGACGGGGCCGATGCGGCCTCACGAGGGCCTATCTGGAGTTCCGATAGGAACGGAGCAGAAAACCTCGGTCGCGATGCATTTCAGCGAATCTGAGCCTACCAGGACGGCGCTGGGGTGACTCCCGTCAGACCCGATGGTGGTCGCGGTGAGCTAGCGCTGATGAAGACGCCCGAGACCGGTGCTGGGTGCCTGAACTGCCAGTGAGAAGTTTCTCGGCGAGCGGGCTGGGCTCATCGCGTGACCTCCGCCCTGTCAGAAAAAGCTGCGGGCCGCCGACGCTACGAGTGGCCCGCTTGACAAGCTGGGCTCATGGCACCTCTCCTCCAGTACGTGGACGCGGTCACGGTCCCAGTCCCCGACCTCGATGCCGGCATGGGCTTTTATTGTGGTGTTCTCGGCCACGAGCTCATTTGGCGCAACGACGCGCTCGGCCAGGCCGGCCTCAGGACACCGGGGTCGGAGACTGAGATCGTGCTCAGCATGCGGCAGGGCTACGAGCCGGACTGGAAGGTTGCCTCGGCCGAGACCGCCGCCCACGTCTTTCGCTCCCATGGTGGGAGGGTCCTCGTTGAGCCCATAGACATACCGATCGGCCGTCTCGCCGTTGTGGAGGACCCATTTGGCAACCGTCTGGTAGTGCTCGACTCGAGCAAAGGGACCTATGACACCGACGAGGCCGGCACCGTCGTCGGCGTCTCGTGAACTCGACGGGTCACGCGGTGGGTGTCATGCCCGGACGATGATCACAAGACCCGTAAAACGGGCACCTTGACGAAGTCCAACAGGAGCCGAAGAGCACGGCTGCGGCCAAGACCGAGGCAGCGACGGTGATGGAGAGGGCGTGCATTTCGATCCCCCCCGAGCGAGCACCGAGATGATGACGATGTACTGACCGATGCCACGGCCATCCATCTACTGGGCAGCGACTTCCAAAGGTGCCGACGCTCCCGGACGCAATACAGGATTGCCTTGCCACCGAAAATGAGGGTAAGGGCGCATAGGCTCTGCAGCGGCGCGGTACCCAGACCGAGAGAGAACTTCCCGATCAGCAGCGAGCCGGTACAGGAGGCCAGGAAACAAAGGCCCATCGCCACCCCGGCCTTGGCCAGCCTGGCGATCTGCCACACACTGGGCTTTGACGACGGCCGGACGTTGTCAGTGGTGACAGACATCCCGAGGAAGTTGCCGGTGATCATGATTATCACCGCGGTCAGGTCGGAACACACTATGTTCGTTCGGCCCCAGGAACGAAAACCGTCCCTCTGCTGAAGCTTTAGTCCCTTTCTAACCAACCACGAAATGGAGGGTCACGTGCTGTTGTCGGTGATCATCGTGGGCTAGAACGTGCTGGCCGCCGCGGCCGACAAGCGCGCTGGGGCCACCTACAACGATGCCGACGCCGTGCTCCACGAGGCGGTGAAGATCCAAGAGCACCTGGCGGCCCAAGACGAGGTGCTCGACGCTTTAATCACCAAGCTCCGGGCGTTGAGGGCCTGAGAAGTGACTCGTCTGCTTTGGGGGACTTAGCTGCCACGCCTGGTTTATTGCTCCCAGGGTGCCAAGGGTGATGCGAGCGCGCCCGGGTCATTTGAGCACTTGTTGCAGGACCAGCCACGTACCGAGCAGCCCGAGGGCCAACCCAGCGGCTCGCTCGGTCCTTTGGCGAAAACGTAGCGAGACCCGTCGGCCCAGGCGGAAACCGAGCTGGGACACGACGAAAGCTTGGACGGCGATAAGGACCACGGCCGGCACCACTGGGACGCGGGACAACCCGAAGGCGAAGCCAACGGCCAGCTCATCAAGCGGTACCGACAGCCCGAGAAGGACCGGCGCGGCGCCGTGGGCGCTTACGAACTCGTTGGCGGGACCGCCCCCGCCGCTCTTTTTGGGCCAACCCTACGACTAAGACCATTACCTCCCTCCCGGCGGCTCAGTCAACGAGGTCAGTTGGTATTGACCACTATGGCGCATTGCCAGGTGGGCACCCAACGGCCACTCAAAGCGTGACCCGCAAGTAGCCCTCACGCACGACAGCGGGGTCGGTGGGCAAGAGAGCGTCCTGGGTGGCGGCAGCGATGGTGTCGTCCTCCCAACTCGCGGGGTCGGGCCGGAAAGTGAATACCTGCTCCTTCGGCAGGCCGGTCGACTTCGGGACGCGCACCGTTTTCGGGTCAACCAGAGCGGGCCCTATGCGGAAGCTGGGCAGAAGCCGCTTTAGGGCGGTGGCCACCCATTCCCTGGACAGCTCGGTCCGCACCCGCGGGAACAGACCGCACGTCGCGTGGGCCGAGCCTCCCGGCGCCATCAGCACGGTCAGCCGCACAGTCTGGCTCGGCCGTGCCTTCAGCGGAGTTTCGCTGTCGTTCACGTAGGGATGGGTCACCGGCTGGACATCCGGCGCCCCGGCCATCCCCGGCCCGAGCACGCCAAGCTGGCCGACCAGCCGGCCGGAGGTGCGGGCGGCGGCCAGGACCTGGGGCGATACCGGCGTGAACAGGGAATAGTCGTCATCTACGAAGTAGCCGAGGACCCCGTCGTCGGTGCGGGTCAGCTCCCCCAGGCGGACCGTTATCTGCCGGGCACTCAAGGCGTCGTAGGCGGCCTGGCGGCGCGCCCGGCCGGAAGCGTCCAGGTTGAACTCGGCCTCGGCGCCCGTGCCCAGGTCGTCTTCGACCTGGATCTGCAGCTGCATCCGCATCACCGCGATGGGCCGGCCGACGAGTACCGAGCGGTGCTCGTTCCCGAGACTGCCGAAGGGGCCCGCCGTCCACGCGGTGGTATCCACCACCCTCAGCAGGGCGGACAGCGCGCTCTCCTCGCCGGCTGGCGCCTTGGGGCCCACCCGGCGCCGGGCATCGGCGTTGATCATTCCCGTAGCCAGCCGGACCACGTGGCGGGCGGCGGTGTCACTGGGGTTGAGGGGCGACGGCGGCGCTCCCGCCGGGCCGGGCCGCCCGGGGGCACCCTCCCAGACGACGGCGCCGTTGAGGTCCTCTAACAGCATGCCGAGAGGTTCGGCGGCCGCGTTGTAGACCTCGAGGGCGCCGTCGAAGTGGTCTGGCAACAGCCAGCCGCACACCGGGCTGACCGTCCCAGCCGGGTCGGACTGGTCGACCATGGCCGGGGCCGGCTGGACGCCGTCGGGCGCGGTGGCGTCGACGAAATCGAGGAGCACCCGCCCCGGGCGCATCACCCGGGGCCGCAGCAGCAGTTGGGCGGCCGGAAGGGCTTCGCCGGCGGGAGGAGCCGGTGGCGGAGCAGGAGCAGGCGCCGGCGCGACGGGCTGCAGGCTGGCCGAGGTCATCAGAGCAGAGGGCACCAGGTCGACAAAGCGGCCGAAGACGTCGACCACCCGCAGCCTCGTGAACCAGGCCACGCCGCCCCGCAGCAGCACCGGGGCGGCAACGGGCGCCGGGAGGATGGGGTTCCCGCTGGCGTCCCGGTGCGAGCGGTTGGCGTCGGCCCAGGCCAGCCCCAGCAGCTGTGCGCGGAGATCGGAGAGGGCACCGCTCAGAAGGTCGAGGCTGGCCCCGACGGAGGCGACAGCCGACAGCTCGGTCAGCTGGTCGGGCTGCAGCACGGCAGAACCAGGGGAACGGGCCTGTTCGTCGCTCACGAACGACGACACCTGCGCCCCGAACGTGCGGGCCGCCACGGAGGTGAGCAAGGTGCGGCCCGAGTAGTCCAGGGCCTGCCCCGCGCTGCCGGGATCCCCGGTGCCGCTGCCGGCCGGGTCTACGTCGACGTCGCTCAGTGTCCAACCCGTGAGGGTCTCGTCGACCCGCAGGCCGACCGTCCATTCGAGGAACATGGGCACCCACGCCTGGGCCCAGGGCGTCGTCGCGAGGAGGCTGGCGTCCATGCCGGACCGCAGCGAGGCCACACGCATCAAGTCCTTGCCCGTCTCGAGCACAAAGGGGTTGGCGGGTGGGATAGCCACAGCGGCCGGTGCCGCCGCCCCCGCCACCGCGCCGCTGCCCACCAGCTCGGACGTGTCATAACGGAGCGCATGCTCGGCCGCCATGCGGGCCGTGACGGCCGCAAGGGGTAGGCCGGTCCTGCCGGCCGCGTAGGTGGCGGCCTGCTCCAGATAGGTGTAGTCGTCGATGGCGAGTTCCTGCAGGAGCGTGTCGCACTCGGGCGGCAGGGCGCCGTTGCCCAGGGGGGCGACCAGTTCGCTGCCGTCCACCAAGCCGGCCAGCTTCGTCACCTCGAGACCGCTCACCCGGCAGGACAGGGTGTTGTCGGCGGAGACCCGGCCGTCGTAGCCGTGACGGAGGGAACGGTTCAAGCCGCGCAAGGTCACCACGGGGTCGAGGGCTACGGCAAAGGGCTCGGAGGCGACATCCACCGGGACGGCGGTGAGGGGGGCTGGGCTCGGGCTGCCGGGGCCCGCCGCGCCGGCCGCGCTGGCCCGCTTGATCAGCAGGTCGTCCAGCACGGAGTGGTACGAGCGCGGCAGCATGAAACCGGCCGCCCGTTCGTTGGTTTTCACCGCGTCGGCCTTGGCGGTGGTAGCGGACAGCGCCGACAGCGTCGTCTGGTTCAACTTGTTGAGCCGCCCCTCCACGACGGCGGCGCCGGCAGCCAGGCGGTCACCGGTCATCAGCCGGTCCGTGCGCACGCTGTTGCCCGGCAGCACGTTGAACCCGGCAGCGTGCACCGCCTGGTCCAGGCTGGCCAGGCCGTCGGGGGCATCGAGTTGGCTGATGAGGCCCTGGCTGAAGGCCTCGACGAGACGTTCTTCGGCTTCTCGCTGGTCGGCGTCCGCCACGTCGGCGGTGATGATGGTGGCGAACGCTTCGGTGGCCGTGGTGCCCACCGCGACCGCGACATCCGCGGGGGAAGGCATGGGGTCGGCGCCACCGCCGTTGGGCAAGATGCCGATGACGCAGCCGTGCAGGAGGGACAGCTGCGGGTGGTCGGCGGGCTGGCCCACCACTACCTCGGCCGCCGTCGCCGCGATGTCAGGGTTAGCGAAGCTCCTGGTGGCGCTGGACGTGGACCCTGCGATGTCGACGACCTTCGCAGCCGATGGTCGCGGCTGGGCCAGCCCGATCGCCGACAGGCGGGCTGCCGAGGTATCGCGGGCTTCGGCCGTCATTCCCTCCACGGTGGGTACCGACCACCTGAGGGCGGACAGCCTCGTGACGTAGCTGGCCTGGTCGGGCACATATAGGGGGTCGTTGTTGTCGTCCGACCACCACCCGCACACGAGGTAGGACAGGGGGCCGTTGGCGTCCGCCGGGTCCAGGTCGGACAGGTCGTCGTGCACGGCGAAGCGGTTCTCGACCGCGTCGTACACGGCGGCCCAGGCCGGGTCGCCCCCGGCCACGGCGGTCAGCTTGGCCGCCGGGAAGTGGGGAGTCCGGCTGCTGCCGTCGGCGGGCGGCGTGGCGGTGGGCTTCCAGGTGGCGAGGTCGACGCGGCGGCCCCGTTCGGACTCGATGACCCAGGCCCGCGTGCGCCTTGGCGACCCGCCGCCCAGGCGCACCACCAGCCACCGGTCCGCCAGCGGCGGCATCGCCGCCCCGATGTTGTCGCCGACCTGGGACGGCTTGGGGGTGAGGGTCTGGGTCGAGGTGACGCCGTCGGGAGCGGCCCAGTGAATATAGACACCCGGGGCGCGGTTGGCCGAAGGGCTGAACGGCGGGACGGGGGGCATGGCCGTGGTCACGTCACCGGCGGGCCCCGGGTCAGCCAGCTGGGGTAGCACCTGGACGGCGGGCACCGTTGCCTGCGGGGCCACCACCAGAGCTTGGACGTCGATCGGCACCAGTACGCGAGGGGGCCGAGCCAGCCCGGGGTCCCAGGTGACGAGGGACCCGAGGTTGACGCCGGTGCGGGCGGCGACCGTGAAAGCCTCGCTCGTGACGGTGGCGAGCGGCACGCTGACGATATCTGAGCTCATGCGTTGGTACCTGCGTGGGGCAAGGCCACCGTCGGGCGGTAGCCCGGCCATTGGCGTATGTCGGTGATACCGATGGTGGCGGCGAACAGGCTGGTGAACGGCACTGCCTCCTGCGGCCCGTAGATCTGCCGGTAGGGGAGGCGGATCATCTGGAGGGCGAACTCCGAGGAGCTGGTCGTACCGCCGATTTTGCCGACAATGGCTTGTTGCAGGGCGCTCATGTCGATGACGCCCGGCGCGTTGGCCCGGAACGGGACCTGCAGCTGGTCGACGGGGGCCGGTCCCTCGGTGAGGTCGCCGGTAGCGGCGGCGTTGGGGCGCACGGTTAGCGTGTAGCTCCAGTTGCCCGGGCCCGAGCCCCCGGTCTCGTCGACCCCGAACTGCACGCCGTGACGGGGCGCGTCGACGTGCACGATCTCGGGCACCC
>PMLI01000375.1 GCA_003158835.1 Acidimicrobiaceae bacterium | reverse complement strand
AGGCGCAGGTTGGCCTTGACGAACGTCTCGGCCGCCTCGTCGCCTTCCCTGATGGCCCGGCGCAGTTCCCGCTTCTTCGGGACCGTGAGGGATTTGGCGCCGCTCATTTCAACGCGGGCGGCCCGTCCGGCCTCGATGGCCTGGGCCAACCTGGCCTCGTCGTCCTTGGTCAGCAGCGAGTGCTTGCCGATGTCGTTCAGATAGAGGCGGACCAAGTCCTCCTCAGGCTGAGCGGCGTGATTATTTGGCACCTAGTCCGTTGTCCTCATGCGAAACGAAGAGGCCTCACAGCACTCCCCAGAACCGGTATCTTGCAGTGGCCAGAAGCCAGCCTGGCACCAGATTGTTGGCACCGGCTCCTCCCGAACCCCTGCGCCGGCTATCACCGTGGCCTCTTATAGCCATGATACCGGGCCCACGTCATCTCGTGAACAAACGATGCCCACGGCCTAACGGCCGGGTTACGCGGGTTGATCTTGGCCGGGCGGGGCCGGTTGGGTCAGCTCCGTCAGCACCTCGATCTCGGAGACCGAGATGGCGGACTGCCGGTTGGCAGCTGTGACGGCGGCGAACACCTCTTCGCGGTGGACCTGGATCTCCTTGGGCGCCGTTATGCCCAGACGCACCTGGTCGCCCCGCACTTCAAGCACGGTAACGACCACGTCGTGGCCGATCACGATGCTCTGGTGAACATGCCTCGTCAGTACCAGCACGTCTCGCTCCTTGCCTGGGCGATGGGGGGAGCCTAGTAGCTACGAGGCGGGCGGTCACGCCCCGCAGCCGTAGAAGGTGGCGCCTTGATGCCACATGGCCCTCAGCCGTGGCACTATGCACTAGAAGAGGAGCTGCACCGTGCTGGAAATCCGTCCCCCCGCCGAAGCCGACCAGGCCGGGATCGCCGCCGTGGGGGCGCTGGCGTTCAACATGGAGGCCAGGACCGAAGGCGTGAACTTCGACAGCCGGCGCCGCCTTTGCTCCTACGACGGCGAGCGGGTGGTGGCCATCGCCCACTCCATCGGTTTTGGCCAGTGGCTGGGCGGCCAGCAGGTACCCTGCGCCGGCATCGGCGCCGTGGCCGTATTGCCCGAGTACCGGGGCCAGGGCGCGGCCCGGGCCCTGGTGAGCGAGCTCCTGGCGGAGGAACGCGACAACGGTGTGGCCGTCAGTGCCCTCTATCCCGCCAACGCGCAGCTGTACCGCCACCTCGGCTACGAGTACGCCGGCCTCCACCCCGGGTTCCGCGCCCCCATCGCCGACGTCCCCCCCGCCCGGGCCGAGGTGGCGGAGATGGGCGGTGCCGACCTGGACGCGGTGATCGCCTGTTTCTCGCGCTTCGCCGCCGCCCACAACGGCCCCGTGCAGCCGCTCGACCGGGCCCGCTGGGAGACCGACGTGCTGGCGCACCGGGGTGAGGGCACCCACCAGCGCACCGTGGTCGTGCCTGGCCCGGGGGACGCCATCGCCGGTTACGCCAGCTACTTCCTGGAAAGCGCGGGCGACCGCGGCTACCGGGTGGCCTGCAAGCACCTGGTGGCCGGCACGCCGGCCGCCCTCGCCTCGCTCCTGGGCTATTTCCGCCGTTTCGAGAACGGCGCGGCCGAGATCGCCTGGTCCGGGCCGCCCACCGGGGGCCCAGTAGGCCTGGCACTCGCCACCAACGCCTTTGCCCTGCAGCCCAGGCTCAACCGGTGGATGGGCCGCGTCCTGGACGTCCCCCGGGCGCTCGAGGGCCGCGGTTACCCTGCTGTCTCGGGCGAAGTTGTCATCGAAATACGCGACCCTCTTTTCCCGGCCAATGACGGCCCCTGGCTTGTCCGGGCCGATGGAGGGCGGGTCACCGTCACGCCCGCCCCCCGAGCGGCGCCGCTCCCCGCCCGACCGCTGCCGATCGGCCTCTTTTCCGCTCTTTACACGGGTTTTGCCACTGTGGGCGACCTCGTCCTGCTAGGTGCCCTGGGCCCGGCCGACGAGCGGCTGGCCGTGCTGTCAGCGCTGTTCGCCGGCCCCGTCCCCTGGATGCCCGATTTCTTCTAGCCCGCTGCGGTCGTCCTTGAGCTCATCGCCCGCCGAGCAAAGCGGGGCTCAGTCGACTATGGGGCCGCCAGTACCGAAGTCCTGCGTCATCGAAGTTTGAACGATGTAGCACTTACAGTGCTACATCGTCGGTGTGAAGCGCATCGGGGTTCGGGAACTGCGTCAGCACGCAAGCCGTTATCTGGACCTGGCATCTCACCCCCTCCTCTGGTGCCTTGCGACTGCCACGAAGGGGCCAGGACCGATGATCTACCTGGACTCGTCGGCGTTGCTCAAGCTGTTGTTCGAGGAGAGCGAGAGCCAAGCACTGGCCCAGTGGCTCTCTGAGCGGGCGGCGACGCCCAAGGTGAGCAGCGAGCTGGCCAAAGTCGAGGTGGTGCGCGCTGCCCGTCGTCTCGATCCCGACGTTGTGCCTGCGGCGCGAGCGCTGGTGTCCCAGTTGGACCTGCTCCGGCTGAGCGGCGGCCTGATCGATGAGGCGGCCGACGCCGGCGGGCCTTTGCTGGGCACGCTGGACGCGGTCCATCTCGCCAGCGCGCTCTCGATCCGCGCCGACCTGACGGCCTTTGTCGCGTACGACAACCGGTTGATCGCCGCCGCCGAAGCCGCTGGGATCAAGACGGTCCAGCCCCCTACGTCTTAACGGCCTTCTGGTCCCCGGTAGGCCACCCGGCCAACGGCCCGGGGAGCGGTTCCCGGTAGACGATGGCCAAACGGCGGGTGCAGCGAGTGAGCGCCACGTATAGGGCGCGCAGGCCCTGGCCCTGCTCGGAGACGATCCTGGCCGGCTCCACCACGACGACGGAGTCAAACTCGAGGCCCTTGGCGTTGCTCAGGGCGAGCAGGCTGACCTGGACGTCGAGAGCCCCGGCGCCGGCTTCACCGGCGGTGACGCCGGCCCGGTCGAGGGCGCCACGGACCTCGTCCATGAGGGCGGCCGGGACGAGCACCCCGACGCTGCCGTCCTCTCCCCCCGACGTCGACGCCACCGCCCGCACCTCTTCATTGACGGTGCGCGCCACCAGGGAGCCGAAGCTGGCGTCGTCCTCTCCCCCACCCCGGCCGTCTCCTGCACCCGGGCCGTCCCAGGGCAGGAACCGCGGGCCGTGCCCGGTCTGGCGCACGGGTTCGGGCGCCTCCACCCCGGGCAGGGCCGCGGCCAGGACGGCGGCGGCCAGTTCCATGACCTCCGAAGGAGCCCGATAGCTCACGGAAAGGTTGGCCTTTCGCCAACCTCGCCGGGCCGGCAGGTGCGCCACCACGTCGTCCCAGGAGCCGGGCGCCCAGGGACCGGTGGCCTGGGCTATGTCGCCCACCAGGGTCATGGAGCCCGAGAGCGAGCGCCTTCCCACCATGCGCAGCTCCATGGGGGTCAGGTCCTGGACCTCGTCCACGACGATGTGGCCGTGGGTGCGCTGCTGGCGCTCGGCCGCCAGTTCCGGCCGTATGGGCCCGAGCAGCCAGCTCACCTCGTCCAGGAGGGGGATGTCGGCCGGCGTCCACGAGACGTCCTGCTCGGAAGCGCTGCGGGGCCGGTAAAGGGCCTCGGCCTCGGCCGGAGCCAGCAGGCCGCGGGCAGCCTGGTCGATGAGAGGCTTGGCTCCCAGCAGGTCATGCCAGAGGGCCTCGGGCGTCAACCTCGGCCACATGCGTTCCAGGGCTTCGACCACCTCGGGGCGCCGGCGCAAGGCGTCGCCGAGATCGGCCGAGCGCACCTGCCCCTGCCCCGAGCCCGTCTGACCCAAGCCCATTTGGCCGGGCGCCCCGTCCTCTTCCCCGTTTTCAGCGCGGGCGGGGGAAGGGCCGGACCACCTCTCCGCCTGCGCCGTCAACTGCTCGGCCAGGTGCTGCCACAGGAGCGTTTCCACGATGCGGCGGCGGGCGTTGTGGGGCCCGGAACGGCGCTTGGCCGCGGCCACTATCTCGGCCGAGGCGGCGGGCGTCAAGGTCAGCGCCCACCGTCCGTACGGGATCTGCACGGCCCGGCGCAAGGGACGCTCTCGCTGCTGGACGGCCCGGCGCAGGAACCGGGCCATGCGGGGATCCCCTTTCAACCGGGCCGTGGCCGGGCTTTCCGTGGTCACCGGCCGCGCTGAGCGGTACAACCCGGTGGCGGTCGAAAGCTCGACGCCCGTCTCGCCGAGCGAGGGAAGGACCTGGTCGATGTAGCGCAGGAACGTGGGATTGGGCCCGACCACCAGCACCCCCTGCCCCTCCAACGGGAAGCGGTGGGTGTACAGCAGGTAGGCGGCCCGGTGCAAAGCCACCGCCGTCTTACCCGTGCCCGGCCCGCCCTGGACGACGAGGACGCCGGGTAGCGGCGCCCGGATGATCTCGTCCTGCTCGGCCTGGACGGTGGCGACGATGTCGCGCATACGGCCCGTGTGGGCCCGCCCCAGGGCGGCCATAAGCACGCTCGAGCCGGTCAGGCCGAGTGTCTCCGCCACCCCTTCGGATCCCCCCGGGGCGAAGAGCTCGTCTTCGAGGTCGAGCACGCGCTTGGCGTCGATGAGGAAGTGGCGGCGGCGGCGCAATCCCATGGGGTTGGCCCAGGTCGCCCGGTAGAACGGCTCGGCCACCGGGGCGCGCCAGTCCACCACCAGCGGCTCGTGGTCGGCATCCGAAAGGGCGAGGCGGCCTATGTGGAAGCTCTCCACCGTCTCGGCGTCGGGGTGGGTGGCGGCGTCGATGCGGCCGAAGATGAGCGCCTCCCTGCCCAGCTGCAGTTTCTCCAGGCGGTTCAAGCTGTGACGGACCCGGATGTCGCGCTCGGTGAAGGATTGAAAGGTGCCGCCCCTCTCCCGGAACGCCTCCCTCAACTGGTCCTGCGTCTGGGCCCGCACGACCTCGAGGCGCGCCAGTGCCCGGTCCAGGTGAGCCTGTTCGGCGGGCAGGTCAGGGTGCGCCATAGGGCAAACTTCTTACTCTTACGGGCCACCGGCCCCAGCGCAAGCCGGGGCTCCGCCGTGGCCCGGCGAAGCTCTCGCCGCGCCCCGGTAGCGTTGGCGGCATGGACACCAGCCTGCCGCCCTTCCTGGCCGCCTGCCGGGGCCAGGCCGTGCCCTATACGCCGGTCTGGTTCATGCGCCAGGCCGGCCGTTCGCTACCGGAGTACCGCGCCCGACGCGGGCCGGGGAGCATCCTGGACGCCATCAGGGACCCCGCCCTGGCCGCGGAGCTGACCCTGCAACCCGTCCGCCGCTACGGGGTGGACGCGGCCGTGCTCTTCTCCGACATCGTCGTCCCGGTCATCGACTTCGGCGTCGACGTCGCCCCGGGCACGGGCCCCGTGGTCGAAAAACCGTTCCGCGACGCCGCTGATCTCGACCGGCTGCGCCCCGTACCGGCGCCGTTCGTGGACGAGGCCCTGCGCCTCGTCATCGCCGAGCTCGCCAGCATGGCCGTACCGGTCCCGGTCATCGGCTTCGCCGGGGGCCCGTTCACCCTGGCCAGCTACCTGGTGGAGGGGGGCCCGTCCCAGGGCTTCGCCAAAGCCAAGTCGTTGATGTGGTCCGAGCCCCGGCTGTGGGCGGATCTGATGGAGCGCCTGGCCGAGATCACCCTGGCCAGCCTGCGCGCCCAGGTGGCGGCGGGGGCGGCCGCCGTCCAGATATTCGAGAGCTGGGGCGGCGCCCTCTCCCCCGCCGACTACCGCCGTTACGTCTGGCCCGCCCTGCACAGCGTCGTCAGCGGCCTGGCGGCGGAGCAAGTGCCCCGCATCGTGTTCGGGGTGGGGGCGGGCGAGCTGCTCTCCGACTTCGCCCAGGCGGGGGCCGACGTCGTGGGCGTCGACTGGCGGGTGCCGCTCGACGAGGCCCGCCGGCGCGTCGGGCCCGGCGTGGGCGTCCAGGGCAACCTCGACCCCACCGCCTGCCTCGCCCCCTGGCCCGTCCTGGCCGAACAGGCCCGTGCGGTACTGGCCGCGGCTGGGCCCGCCGGTCACGTGTTCAACCTCGGCCACGGTGTCCTGCCCGCCACCGACCCCGACCAGCTCGCCCGGCTGGTCGAGCTCGTTCACCTCGAGACGGCCCGCACCGGGGACAGCGCCCCGGGCTGAGGTACGGCTTGAAATACGGCCGCAGCCGGGCTGCGCCGGTAGAGGACGTGGTCGGCAATTATTACCGCGGCGGCCGAATAAGTGCTTTTCTGGCCCCCCGGGAAACGCACGCATTCGGGGTGGGCGCAGCCCGTCCAGTACCCACCGTCCCCGGCCCGCAGGTGGCGCGTCCAGTCCAGTAGCTCCTCCGCCTCGGCCGGGGAGCCGGCCCTACCCGCGGCCATGGCGCATTCCGCTGTTTCGGCCGCCGTCACCCAGAAATGGTCGGCCACACAGCGGGCGCCGAAACCCCGGGCCACGAATTCGTCCCAGCGCCCGGCCAGGCGCCGGCGCGCCTCGTCCCCCACGACCGCCCCGCTCAGCACCGGGTAGTACCAGTCCATCGCCCAGCGGTCTTTGGGGGCGAAAACAGACGGTTCCTCGGCCACCACCCTGGCAATGCGGTCCGCCGCCGCCACCCAGTCACCCCGGTCGTGACCGAGCGCCTCGGCTATTTTGGCGGCGCAGCGAAAGGATTGCTGGAGCGACGAGTTCGCCGCCAGCAGCGCGAAATTACCGGGGACTCCGTCGGGGCCGACCGACCATGTGATTTCACCGCCCAGGCGCTGATAACCAAGGCACCAGTCAATCGCATGCTCGATCATGGGCCACACCGCTTCCAAGAACCCCGGGCCACCCCCCAACTGCGAGCACCACCACGCCCCGGTGGCCAGATAAGCGCACACATTGGGGTCCCGACGAGGTTCGGTCACACCACCGGTCACGTAAAACGTGCACCAGCTCCCGTCGGGCAACTGCCGGGCCGCCAACCAGCCAAAAGCGCGCTCGACTTCGGCCCAGCGCCCGGCCGCGGCCAATGCCATGGTCGCCTCTGTGTGGTTCCACGGGTCGGCGTGGCCGCCCCGGTACCAGGGGACCATCCCGTCGGGCAACTGCAACGACGCTATCCACGACGCCGTCTGGTCGATCTCCGATGTCGACAACAGGCTCATGGTCTTCCGGTCACGGTTTGCGGGCGTAAATCACGAGGCTCTTGCCGAGCACAGGGTTCAGCAGCGCCTCCGGCCAGCGGGTGAGCGGGTTCTTGGCGGTTATGTCCCAGACCAGGAGCCGGTGGTAGGCGCGCACCAACCGGTTCTCCTCCCGGCCAGTGCCCATGGCGCAGCGCAGCCACCAGTACGGGCTGTGCAGGGCGTGCGCGTGGTGGGCGCGACCGGGGACGAGACCGGCGCCCCGAAGCCGGCCTCGCAACTGAGCCCGGCGGTAGATGCGGATATGGCCGCCGGGGACGTTGTGGTACTCGGCCGAAAGCGCCCAATTTATGCGCTCGGGGTACCAACGGGGCACGGTCACGGCCATGGTGCCGCCCTGCCGCAGCACCCGGGCCAGTTCGGCCAGGACGGCGGCGTCGTCGGGGACGTGCTCGAGCACCTCCGCCGCGATGACCTTGTCGAAGCAGGCGTCCGGGAAAGGCAGCGCCCGCCCGTCGCCGACGACGGCGTGGCCCTGGCCGCCCGAGTTGGCCGTGTCCTTGTCCTCGGCCAGCATCGCCACCAGCCAACCGGCCGCCACTTCGAGCTGGTGGCAGTCCGAGTCGAGGGCCGTCGCCACCGCACCGAGGCGCATCGCCTCCAAGGCATGGCGGCCGCCGCCGCAGCCGAAGTCGAGCAGGCGTTGTCCAGCGCGGAGCCCGAGCCGGCTGTAGCGAACCGTCAGCACGGCTCGTGCCCATGCTCGTGCCCGGCCGGCGCATACCCGTGCCCGGCCGGCGCATGCCCGTGCCCGGCCGGCGCATGCTCAGACAGGACGTACCTGTACTGCTCGACGACACCGCTGGCGCACCGGTCCCAGGTGAAGCGTTCCAGCACCCGGCACCGGCCGTGGTGGCCCAGGCGGGCGGCCAGTTCGGTCGCTCCCCCACTAGTGCTGGACAGGAGCCGTCCGAGCGCCACCGCCAGGGCACCGGCGTCGGCCGGCGGCACGAGCAGGGCGGCGTGGCCATCCGGGCCCACCACCTCGGGCAGGGCACCCCCCATCGTGGCTACCAGCGGGACCTCGCACGCCATCGCCTCGACCGCGGGTAGGGAGAAGCCCTCGTAGAGGGAGGGCACGGCCACCACCGATGCCTCCCGGTACATCTCCACCAGTTGGGCGTCGCTCACCCCGGGGCGAAAAGTGACGGCCCCCTCGAGACCCAGCCGTTTGATGGTCCGGGCCGCGTCCCTGGCCGGGCGGGGCTCGCCCACCACCACCAGGTGGGCCTCGGGCTCGTCGGTGCGCAGCTTGGCCAGAGCCTCGAGCAGGTAGGAGAGACCTTTCAGCGGGACGTCGGCACTGGCCGTGGTCATGACCCGGCCCGGCACCCGCCGGGACCAGCCGCCCGGCCCGGGGCGGAAGCGCTCGTGGTCGGCGCCTATGGGGACGATGGCGACGCGTTGGGGGGCGACGCCCATCTGTTCGACGATGTCGCGCCGGGACGTGGACGACACGGTGAGCAGGCGGGGCAGGCGCCGGGCCACCCGGTTTTGCATGCGGACGAAGCCGTACCAACGCCGCAGCGACACTTCCCGGCGCCAGGTCCGGGCGTGGGCCAGGTCGACCAACCGGTCGACGGTGACCGGATGGTGGCAGGTGCCGATCAGCGGCCAGCCGTCGTCCATGAGACCGAGCAGGCCGGAGCCGAAGGACTGGTTGTCGTGCACGATGTCCAGCCTGTCCCCCCACCCCGCCAGCACTCGCCGGGCCCGGAGGCTGAACGTGCGCGGCTCGGGGAAACCGCCCGTCAACATGGTCCCCACCTCGACCAGGTCGACCCAGTCCCGGATCTCCGCCGGCCGGGGCAGGCGGAAGGGGTCGGGCTCCCGGTACAGGTCGAGGCTCGGGACCTTGACCAGTTTCACCCCGTCTTCTTCGTCCAGGACGGGCCAGGGCTGGCCCGAGAAAACGGTTACGTCGTGGCCCTGTCGAGCCAGTGCCCGGGACAGGTAGCGGGTGTAGACGCCCTGGCCCCCAGAACGGGGGTTGCCCCGGTAGACGAGCAGGGCGACGCGGAGGTGTTCTCGTGAGGCGGCGGCCTTGGCGCCGGCTGGGGCCAGGGCGCCGGCGGTCCCTATCCCCGGCCGAGCAGAACTGAAGCGCCGACCGGACATGTGCGCTCAAGCGTGGCCGCCCGGGCGCGGTTGGTCAAGCTGGGAAGCGATCGGGGCCCGCAGCCTGGTCGATCAGGTGTGGCGCCTGGACGCGGCGCAGCAGCCGGAGCGAACCGGACGCCCCTGTCTCTTCCCACTCTCCCGACGCCCAGGCCTGGCAGAAGATCTCGTACGGCACTTGCCCACCCTCGGCTGGGCCGGCGAACACGTCATGGATGGCCAGCGTCCCGCCCACCGCCACTTTGGGGGCCCAGCACCTGTAGTCGGCCCAGGCCACTGCGGCGCCGTGGCCGCCGTCGATGANNGACCAGGACGACGCTGCCTTCGAGGCCAGCCTCGCCGATGGTGCGGCGCGCCCAGGGGAGGGTGTCGATCGTCCCCGTGGCGGGGTCGACCACCTCGGGGTCGTGGTGCAACCATCCCGGCTGTTGCTCCTCCGAACCCCGGTGGTGGTCGACGCTGAACAGGAGGGCGCCGGTCCGGCGCGCCGCCGCCCCCAGGTAGGTGGCCGACTTCCCGCAGTAGGTCCCGATCTCCACCAGGGGCCCGAGGCCGCTACGCCCCGCCACCAAGGCGGCTTCGTGCAGAGCCATGCCCTCGGGGTCGGGCATGAAGCCCTTGGCCGCCCGAGCCGTGCGCAGCCAGGGAGGTGCCGTAGGTGCCAGGGACTATCGTCCGGCCCGGGCCGGACCTTCCCACGCCGGCGCGGCCGGACGGGCGACGACAGGCGCCACGGCCGCGGGCGCCGCGGGCGCCGCTGCGGCTGCGGCTGTAGGTGCGGGTGCCGGTGAGGCGGTTCCAGGCCCGTCCAGCACCGCCACTGCGTCGCTGTCCGCTCCCGGCGCGCCCGGCCCCCGGTCGACGAACACCAGTCTGTTGAAGACCACGAACTTCACGATCCACACCACGCCATAGGCGAACAGCGACGCGCCCATGATGGCCACGGCCCGGCTCAGCCCGGTCACGCCATGCGACTTGCACATGTTGTCGGCGATCTGGACCGTACCGGTCGAGGCCAACCAACCCAACAAGGTCAGCGACCAGAACGGCGCGACCTCCCGCCACAAATGGCTCTTGCCGCTCCTCCCCCACGCCCACTTGCGATTGAGCTCGTACGACGCCGGGGTCGCGGCCAGGGCCCCGATGGTGTTGGCGACGATCCCTGACAGGCCGAAAACCCAGGCACAGATCAGGATCGTCACCTGGCTGATGACAATGGCCACCACCGAAACCATCGAGTACCGGATGAACTTGTGCATCGGCCGGTCGCCCCGGGTGGGCGAGAGCACCCGGTCCACGAACGGGAGACGAAGCACGCTGCGCATCAGGGGGGCGCGCCTCATCCGTTCGTACAGCGAGGTACGCCCGGCATCGCGGCGCGGTTGGGCGGGGCTCACAGGCACTGGTCCATTTTAGTGGTCCGGGGGGCCCGGGGCTAAAGCCACCCCCGTTTGCCGGCGCTCTCTCAGGCCCTTTTCAGGTCGACCGCCCGGCCGGTGCCGGTTGAGCGGGCTCCCTCTCCCACCTGTGGTCCGCGTCCCGGTCCGTCCTCTAGCATCGACCGGAATGGCCAAAGCCGACGTTCTCACGCCTCAGGCGACCGATTTTCCCCAGTGGTACCAGGACATCCTCGCCAAGGCGGAACTGGCCGAGGGCGGACCGGTCCGGGGCACGATAGTAATCCGCCCCTACGGCTATGCCATCTGGGAACGCATGCAGGCCGAGCTCGACGCCCGCATCAAGGCGGCGGGGGCCCAGAACGCCTACTTCCCCTTGTTCATCCCCGAGAGCTACTTCCGGCGCGAAGCCGAACACGTTGAGGGCTTCAGCCCCGAGCTGGCCGTCGTCACCCACGGGGGTGGCAAGAAGCTGGAGGAGCCGATCGTCGTCCGGCCCACCAGCGAGACGATCATCGACTCGTTCCTGGCCAAGTGGATCCAGAGCTATCGTGACCTGCCTCTTCTTCTGAACCAGTGGGCCAATGTGGTGCGCTGGGAGCTGCGGCCCCGGCTGTTCCTGCGGACCACCGAGTTCCTGTGGCAGGAGGGCCACACCGCCCACGCCACCGAGCAGGACGCCCACGAGTACGCCCTGCGCATCCTGCGCGACGTGTACGAGGACTTCATGGTCAACGTCCTCGCCATCCCCGTGGTCGTGGGCCGCAAGACGGACCAGGAACGCTTCGCCGGCGCCACCACCACGTGGAGCACCGAGGCCATGATGCGCGACGGCAAGGCGCTCCAGATGGGGACGAGCCACGAGCTGGGGCAGGGGTTCGCCCAGGCCTTCGGGATAAGTTTCCTGGACGAGAGCGGCCAGAAGTCGTTCGTATGGCAGACCTCGTGGGGGGCGTCGACCCGCCTGATGGGAGCGCTCATCATGGCCCACGGCGACGACGCCGGCCTGCGCCTACCCCCCCGCCTGGCCCCGGTCCAGGTCGTGGTGCTGGCCGTGCGCACCGAGGACGGCGCCGGTGAGGCCGCCGCCCAGCTGGCGGAGTCGCTGCGGGGGGCGGGCGTCCGGGTGGAGATGGACCTGCGCACTGATCTGTCGTTCGGCCGGCGGGTGGTGGGCTGGGAGCTCAAAGGCGTCCCGGTCCGCTTGGAGCTCGGCCCCCGCGACCTGGCCAGCGGGACCGTCGTGCTGTGCCGGCGGGACGACGCCAGCAAGGCTCCGGTGCGCCTGTCGGAGGCTGTGACCGAGGTGGTCAAGGTGCTCGAAGCCGCCCAGGCCTCGCTGAAGGCCGAGGCCCGGGAACTGCGTTCCGGGCGCACGGTCGAGGTCCGGAGCCTGGCGGAGGTGGAGGAGGCCACGCAGTCCGGCTTCGCCGTGGTCCCAGGCTCACTGCTGGCGGGCGGGGACGGCAAGGGCGAGGAGCATCTCAACGCCGCCGGGGTGAGCGTCCGGGCGTTGCAAAGACCCGACGGGTCCCTGCCCTCCGCGACCGAAGACGTCGCCGACCTGGTCGCG
>PMLI01000435.1 GCA_003158835.1 Acidimicrobiaceae bacterium | reverse complement strand
GCAGGCGATCGCCTATGGCAACGTGTACGTGGCCCAGATTTCCATGGGAGCCAACGATTTGCAGGCCACCAAGGCGTTGCTCGAAGCCGAGGCGTACCCCGGCACGTCGCTGGTGATCGCCTACTCGACCTGCATCGCGCACGGCATCGACATGTCCAAGTCCATGAGCCACCAAAAAGACGCCGTCCAGTCCGGCTATTGGCCCCTGTACCGGTTCCATCCCTCGGACGCGGAGGCGGGGCATCCGTTCAAGCTCGACTCCAAGACCCCGACGGTCCGGCTGGCCGACTTCGTCGCCACCGAGGCCCGCTATGCCACGTTGGCCCGTACCCACCCGCACCAGGCCGCCCGCCTGGCGGTACTGGCACAGGCCGATGTCACCGAACGGTGGCGTTATTACGAACAGCTGGCTTCCATGCAGCGCACCGCTCCCGGGGTCGGTTCGGATGTCGAGCCCGAGGTCGGTTCCGATGCCGGGTACCGCTACGACGAGGAGGTTAAGTAATGGCTGAGCCGGGCGGAGTGGACCTGAGTACCACGTACCTGGGCCTGCAGTTGTCGTCACCGGTCGTCGCGTCGGCCGGGCCGGCCACACGCGAAGTCGAGGGGGCCAAGGCCCTGGCCGGCGCCGGGGTGGGTGCGCTCGTCCTGCCGTCGCTGTTCGAAGAGGAGATCGTCGCCGAAGAGGTCGGGCTGTCCTTCGCCCTGGAGGCGGGCAGTGAGCACTTCGCCGAGGCGCTGGACTACTTCCCGGACACCCCCAACTTCACCACCGCCGCCGACCGGTACCTGGAACTTCTCGAACAGACCAAGAAGGCCGTCGATGTACCCGTCATCGCCAGTCTCAACGCCTCGTCCATCGGCGGTTGGGCCCGCTACGCCAAACTTCTGGCCGACGCCGGAGCCGATGCGCTCGAGCTGAACGTGTACCGGGTCCCCACCGACCCGCAGCTCAACGCCGCCCAGGTGGAGCAGGTGGACCTGGCGCTGGTGAAAAACGTGTGCGCCGGGGTGCTGCTGCCGGTGGCGGTGAAGCTGTCGCCGTACTACTCGGCCATGGCCAGTTTCGCCGCCCGGGTGCTGGCCGCCGGGGCGGCCGGCCTGGTCCTTTTCAACCGTTTCTACCAGCCCGACCTGGACCTGGAAACCATGGACGTGGTGCCGAGGGTGGAGCTGTCCCGGAGCTGGGAGCTGCGCCTGCCCTTGCGGTGGATCGCCATATTGCGCCCCCAGTTGGGGCCGGTCCCGTCCCTGGCGGCGACGTCGGGGATCCACACCGGATCCGACGTCATCAAGGCTCTGGCCGTAGGCGCCGACGTGGCCATGATGACGTCGGCCATCCTGCGGTCGGGCCCGTCACATGTCAAAACCGTCGAGTCCGAGATGCGGTCGTGGCTGGCCGAGCACGACTACACCTCCGTGGCTGAGCTGCGGGGTTCGGTTTCCCAGGCGACATCGGGTGACGCCAGTGCGTTCGAACGTGCCAACTATCTGAAGACGCTGCACTCCTGGACGGCGCTCGACCAGCCGGGAGTCGACTGAGGGAGCTCCCGAGCGGTCCCACCTCGTAGGACCTCCACAAAAGCCCGGGCGCCCGGCTGAGGCCGGGAGGTAGCGTTGGTCATGTCTTCGCTTTCGGAACTGGGCCAGCGGGCCAAGCACGCCAGCCGGACCTTGGCGCTGGCGTCGTCGCGGACCAAGGACGCCGCCCTCCACGCGGCTGCTGACCTTCTCGTCGAGCGGTCGAACGAGATCTTGCGAGCCAATGCGTCCGACGTGGCGCGGGCCGAGGCCGGCGGCGTCTCCCCCGCCGTCATCGACAGGCTCCGCCTATCCGAAGCCCGGGTCGTCGCCATGGCCGGGGGCCTGCGCCAGGTAGCGGGCCTGACCGACCCCGTCGGCGAAGTGGTCGAAGGCTGGGTACGCCCCAACGGCCTGCGCATCGAGAAGGTCAGAGTGCCTCTGGGTGTAGTCGCGATCATCTACGAGAACCGGCCCAACGTCACGAGCGACGCGGCCGGCCTGTGCCTCAAGTCCGGCAACGCCGCCTTCCTGCGCGGAAGCTCGGCCGCCCTGGTCTCGAACAAAGCGGTGGCGGCGGCGCTGCAGGAGGGTTTCGCCCGGGCCGGTCTGCCGCGGGATTGCCTTGTACTGGTCGAGGACACCAGCTACGAGTCCGCCCGGGAGTTCATGCGCCTGCGGGGGGTCATTGACTGCCTCATCCCCCGGGGCGGGCCCTCGCTCATCCAGGCCGTGGTCGAAAACGCCACCGTGCCGTACGTGATCGACGGGGACGGCAATTGCCACCTCTACGTCGACGCCGCCGCTGACCTCGACATGGCCGTTTCGCTGCTCGTCAACGGCAAAACCCAGCGCCCGAGCGTGTGCAACGCCACCGAGTCGTTGGTCGTACACCGTGACGTCGCGTCCAAGTTCCTCCCCGCCGCCACCGCCGCCTTACCGGGTGTCCGCCTGGTGGGCGACGAGGCGGCCCGGGATCTGGTGCCGGCCATCGAGCCTGCCACCGAGGAGGACTGGGGAAAGGAATACCTGGATCTGGTGCTCAGCGTGCGCGTGGTGGACGACCTCGACGCGGCCATAGCCCATATCCAGCGCTACGGGTCAGGTCACACCGAGGCCATTGTCACCGGGGATTTGGTGGCCGCCCAGCGCTTCACCCAGGAGGTCGACGCCGCCGCCGTCGTCGTAAATGCCTCCACCCGCTTCACCGACGGGGAAGAATTCGGGTTCGGGGCGGAAATCGGGATAAGCACTCAGAAACTGCACGCCCGAGGACCTATGGGCGTGCGGGAGCTCACCACGACGAAGTACATCGTCACCGGTAACGGCCAGGTCAGAGCTTGAAGCCAGGTCACGGCGGGGCGCCGGGCGGCAACTCGCAGGACGGCAGGTTCGAGAGCCCCCAAGCCGTAAACGAGTCGCTGCGGTCAGTGGGCTACCTGGCCGACCAGGGCACCGCGGCCGTAGTTTTCCTAGGTGACAGGCTGGGCAAGCCCGTGCTGGTCGAAGGCCCGGCCGGCACGGGCAAGACTCAGCTGGCCAAGTCCGTGGCGGAAATGACCGGTGCCAGGCTGATCCGGCTGCAGTGTTACGAGGGCCTCGACGAGTCCAAG
>PMLI01000066.1 GCA_003158835.1 Acidimicrobiaceae bacterium | reverse complement strand
CGACGCGATCTTTATGCCCTCTTCGAAACCTTTGTCGGCGCTGCGCACGAATTCCATGTTGGCGGCGATCCGATAAGTAGCCATTTGTCCTCCTTCGCTAATGAGGGGAGCCTCCGGGGGGAGGATCTCCCTCTCGGTCCGTGTCTACACCGGCGGGGGCGGCGGCGCGCTGTACCGCGGCCCCAGGACCTGCTCGACGTAATTCCCCAGCTGAGCGGCCACTGCGTCGGGATCCCGCCGGGCCAGCTCGGACTCGTCTTCCAGCACGAACCAACCCTGGTAACCGGTCCGGTACAGGAACTCGGCCACCTCGGCCACCGGGACCACGCCCGTGCCGATCAGGGCCCATTGCCCGTGGCTGTCCATGTCCTTGGCGTGCACGTGGTTGACGCGCTCGCGGTACTGGCGCACCACCTCCAACGCGTCCATGCCGCCCCGGGCCACGTGGCCGAGGTCCGGGGTGAAGCCCACCCGAGCCGGCAGGCCGTCCAGCAGGATCTCGTAGTCCTGGCGGGCCCGGAACAGCGATCCGGCCGGCGAGTTGGGATGGAACGTGGTACCCACGCCGGCGTCCTCGGCCCGGGCCGCGATGTCCGCCACACAACTGAGCAGGCGCTGCTGGCGCTCCCTCAGGTCGTGGCGGTCGGGGCCCGGCATCTGGCACAGCGCCAGCAACGCCCCGTCGAAGCTCCGGGTGAGGGCGATGGCGGCATCGGCCGCGGCACGCTCGCGGGGCGACTCGTGCTCGTCGGCCCAGTCCTCGACCAGGGTCAGGGCGGCCAGGGCGAGGTGGTTGGGCTCGAGCGCGCCCCGCAGGCGCTCGGCGCTGGCAAAGTCGCCCAGCATGATGACCTCGGGCTCCAGGCCCGCGAACCCGGCCCGGCCCACCACCGACGCGATGTGGTCGATCCGCCCCTGATAGGTCGGCAACGACATCTGCCAGGCATAGGTCTGGCACCCGGTACGCATCATGTCTCGACCGTCCCGTCGTGTGGGCGCCGGGACGGCTGGTGCTTGGGGCTCAGCCAGGCCGACGTGAGATCGTTGAAGGCCTGCAGCTGTTCCCAATGGTGGGCGTGGCCACCAGGGAACATGACCAGCCGGGATTCCCGCACCGCGGCGTGGATCTGTTCGGCGTGGGCCGGGACCGTAAAGGAGTCGGCCCGCCCCGCCGTCACCAACGTGGGCACGTCGATCCCGCCCAGCCGGCTCAGGGTGTCGTGGCTCAGGCAGGCGGCGCTCTGAGCGGCAAAAGCATGGTCCGGGACGGGCACGGCGGGGCTCACCTGACGGGCCTCCCGCAGCTCGGCCAGGTGAGCCGAAACGTAGTCCGAGGTCCAAATCCGCAGTTGCAGCAACTGGGCGAACTCGGCCGGCCCCAGCGCCCCATGCGCCACGCGCAGGTGGTCGAAGACTTCCCACAGGTAGCCGTCGCACCGGGCCCAGGTCGAGACCAGGACCAGGGCGCGCACCAGGGCGGGGTGGCGCAGGGCCAGCTCCTGGGCGATCGCCCCGCCCATGGAGATCCCGACCACGGCCACGGGTTCATCGGTGGCGGCCCTGACCACCCGGGCGCAGTCCCCGGCCATCTGCCTGGTCGAGTAGGGCCCGGCCGGTTGGCCGGACTGGCCCACCCCCCGGTTGTCCACCAGGATGCAGCGGAACCGCTCGGCGTAGACGGCGGCGTGGTCCTGCCAGGCCGACACGTCGGCGCCGAGCCCCATGACCAGGAGCAGCGGGCGCCCTTCCCCGACCACTCGGTAGGAGATCGGGCACCCGTCGACGACGACCTGGCGCGCCGGCAGGGCGGCTATGTCGACGGTCACTTCGCCACCTGCCTCTCGGGCGACCGGGCCGGGCCCCAGCTGCGCACCACGGCCAGCGACTCGGCCGCCTTCACGTCGGCGCCGTCGCAGTAGCACATGTCCACGCACCACCAATCGAGCCGGTCGGCGATGGGGCTGAGCGCCTCGAGCAGGGCGGCGAAATCCACCTGCCCCTGGCCCAGGGGGGTATGCACGCTGGTGTCCTCGTCATGCAGGGTGCCGTCGGCGTCAGCCAGGTGCAAGTGCCGGATGAAGGGCAGCAGGCGGGTGGCGTAGGCGGCCACACTGTCCATCAGTTCCCCCGACGCCCCCTGCCGCGCCCCCCGCACCCCGCCCGTAAAGGCGTGGGACGAGTCGAACAGTATGCCGAAATTGGCCTGGCCGACCTCGGTCGCCAGGCGCTCGACTTCGCTGGGCCGGTTCAACCAGAAGCCCGGCTCGAACTCCCAGACCAGGGTGACGTCCGACCGGCGGCAACGCGCCGACGCCTCCGACCACGACGCCCGCAGCTGGTGGAAGCATTGCTCGTACTCCTCCGGGGACATTTCCTGCGGGGGCATGACGGTATCGACCCGCAGCGTCCTGATCCCCAGGTCCTCGCAAAAGGCCCGGGCCTTGTCGATCTCGGCCACATACGCGGCCGTGGGCACCCGGGCCGGCGGCACGTGATGGAAGTTGGGGGCGTAAGCCGAAATGCCGAGGCCGAAGCTGGCTACCTGGGCGCTCAGCTCCTTGGTGCCCTTGCCCCCGACGAAATCGTCGTAATGCGGGTGGGGCCGGAAGCCATTGACCTCCACGCCGTCATAGCCGGTCGTCGCCGCGAACTCGCACACCCGGGCGAAGGGCCAGGGGCGCTGTTCGTAAGGACCGAAGGCGAAGGCCCAGCTCCCGATGGACACCAGAGGTACTTCCACCTGCGGGCCCGGTCCCGGGCCGGACAGGGGGCTCGACGCGCTCATCCCAACTCGCTCCTTGTCTGTCGGTAGCTGTTGACGAAGGCAAAGCCGTCCCGGGCCAGGGCGTCCATCGAGGGGGCCACCGGTCGCCACAGCGACACGGCCCGGGCAATCTCGGCCACGGTGGGCAGGAACGACTCGATCACGATGGAGCCGTCGTACCCGGTGGCATCGAGCGCCGCGAAGACCTCGTCCCACGGTACGTGGCCCCGTCCCGGTGTGCCCCGGTCGTTCTCGGCCACCTGCATGTGGAACAGCCGGTCGCCGGCACTGGTCATGGCCGCGGTGAAGCTCTTCTCCTCGATGTTCATGTGGAAGGTGTCCAGCATGAGCCCGACGTTGGCCCGGCCCGTCCGGGCGCACAGGTCGAGGCCCTGCTCGACGGTGTTGACGAGGTCGGTCTCGAAGCGGTTCAAGGGCTCGATGGCCAAACGCACCCCCCGCTCCCCGGCGTAGTCCGCCACCTGGCGCAGGCTCTCGACCGCCCAGGCCCACTGTTGGCGGCGCTGGTCAGGCGCCAGCAGGCGGGCCTTGCCGGTGGCGGAGTACATGGGCCCGGCCACGTGCGGCGACCCCACCGCGGCGGCCAGGTCGATGCACCCTTTGAGGTACTGCACCCCCCGCGCCCTGCGGTCGGGCTCCTCGTGCGAGACGTCCCGGTCCGGCCCGAAGGCGCCGCACACCGATACCTGCAACCCGGTGCGCTCGGCCGCGGCGATGAGCGGCGCCGCGCTCAACCGGGCCGGATCCTCGACGCAGACCTCGAAAACCTCGAAGCCGATGTCCCGGGCGTACTCGAAAAAGTGCGTGTCATCGTCGGTGAACGGCGAGGCCAGCACGAAGCTGCTGATGCCGATGGGCCGCCCTGTAAAGGCGGGATCTGTCATGGCTGGGCCTCCTCATCGCCCACGAGCGGGAAGCTCCGCCCGCCTGCCCCGGGCGCTTTCGCCGGCGCCGGCACCGTGGCGACCGAAAGGTGCTCGTCGAAGACGACGCGGCGCCCGTCCCGGCGGGGCTGGCGATGTTCGTCCAGCGCCCGCAGGACGCGCTCGGGCTTGGCCGGCAGCTCGGTCACCCAGACACCGACGGCGTCATGGATGGCGGCGATCACGGCCGGGCTCTGGGCGTTGTTGGCCATCTCCCCGATGGCCTTGGCGCCGAACGGGCCGACGGGGTCGGGATCCTCCAGCACCACGTTTTTCAGCTCGGGCAGGTCGGCCATGGCCGGCGCCGCGTAGGCGCCGAACTCGGGCCCGCGATGGGCGATGCCGGGGTAGTAGGGGTAGGACTCCTCGAGCAGGGCCAGGCCCAGCCCCATGATGGCGCCGCCCTGGATCTGCCCGTCCACCAGGACGGGGTTGATGGCGCGGCCGACGTCGTAGACCTGGACGAGCCGGGTGACCACCACCTCGCCCGTCTCGTCGTCGACCTCCACGTCCGCCACGCAGGCGGCGTAGGAGATGGCGGCGTGCGGCTCGCACTCGCCCGTGACCTTGTCCGGCTCGACGTGGGGGAACATCCACGCCCCCGA
>PMLI01000464.1 GCA_003158835.1 Acidimicrobiaceae bacterium | reverse complement strand
GAGCCACGACATCGGCGGCTTCCACGGGCAGCCAGAGGTCGAGCTCTACGTCCGGTGGGCACAGTTCGGGATGCTGTCGCCTCTTAGCCGCTTCCACGGTACGACGACCCGGGCCCCATGGGACTACGGGCCCGAGGCCCTGGCGGCCGTTCGAGCGGTCACCAAGCTGCGCTACGCCCTCCATCCCTACCTGTACGCGGCCGCCGCCGCGTCGGTGCGAGATGCCGTCCCCATCATGAGGCCCATGGTCTTCGACTTCCCGGAACGGCCCGAGGCCCAAGCCGCCGACCTGCAGTACCTGCTGGGGGACGACCTGCTCGTCGCCCCCCTTTTCCGCCCCGGGGGGCACCGGCTGGTGTGGTTCCCGCCTGGTGAGTGGCTGCATTATCTCGATGGTTCGACGGTGCCGGGCCCGGGCTTCCGGGAAATCTCCCTGCCGCTGGAGGACGCGCCGTTGTGGGTGCGGGCCGGGAGCACGGTCCTGCTCACCGCCCCGGGGCGCCGGATCGGTGAGGGCCGCTACGACCGCTTGACCCTGGCCCTTGTCGTCGGCGAGTCGGGCGCGCTCAGCCCGGCCCGCATTGATGTGCCGAGCTTCGGACGTCTGGCTATCACTGTCGAGGCCGATGTCAGCGGCACAATCTCGATAGGCGCCCCGGAGGGCCTACCGCCCCTCGAGGTCGTGATCGTCGGGGTGTGCTGCGACCTGCCCACCGTCTTTCTGAACGGTTCGCCCGTGGCTGTGGCACGACGTACCGCTCTGAGTGCATAGCGTTTCGCCGATCATCTCGTTCCCCGACTGTCAGGGAAGGCAAGCCGGGGACGAAGGCACGCTCAGGCGTCGGTCTTCATTCCGGTAAGAAGATCGTGCCTCGCCGCGCCCCGGCAGGTCGTCGGGGACAGGATCGTCACCCTCAACGAAGTCCGCTCAAGTCTTTGCTGGCTGGCTCCGGAAGGTGGGGGTGCGGGCAAGGCACCCGATGTAAAGGCAGGAGCGCAGGTTGACGAAATACTGCTCGAAGCGACCGGCGTAGGCCCGTCAGTGAGGTACTCGGTCCGCGGTCGGGCGCTGTTCTTGTCGACCGGTACGATGGTGAAGTAGCCGCGGGAACCGCCGGTTCCCACATATTGGAACTTAGCCACTCGCTTGCCGTCACGAATGACCCAAGTAGCTGGCCCGTCGCCCGCGTTGACCGTTCCGCCGGCGTCCCTGTCCCCTAGCAACGTGTTGGTCATGTTCCTCCCCCTTGAGCGTCCAATGACGACCCGACCGGCGAGCACCATGGACGGATGGTGCTGCCGGTTGATGTTCCCCGTGCCCGCTCCAACCTGGGACGAAGCCGCCCGGAAGGGCGTGCTTCGTCGGTGCCGGGAGGCGGGTGCTCAGGCGGTGACCGTGGCTGCCTCGACGGCGGCCGGCGCATTGCCCATGTGGGTTATCTCGACCTTGTGGGGTTTGGCTTGTTCGGCCACGGGGATGGTGATGGTGAGCACCCCGTCGTGGTAGTTGGCGCCGATATGGTCACGGTCCAGGCTTTCTCCGAGGAACAGTTGGCGGCCGAACTGGCCGTGGCCCCGCTCGGCCACTTGGACCTCGTCGCCCTTGGTCTCATGTGACGAACGTGTCGCACGCACGGTCAGCACGTCACTCTCGACCGTCAGGTCGATCGAGCCCGGATCGGCACCAGGCAAGTCGAGGTCCACCCTGAACTCGTTGCCCCGGCGGTAGGCGTCTACCGGCACTTGGTGGAGGCGGGTCTCTGAGAGCAGGCCCTCGGCGGCCCGGTCGAACTCGCGGAACGGTTCGAATCGCATCAACATGGTAAGTCCTTTGCTTGGCGCTCGAACAGCTGGCGGTCTGCGACCTCGGTGCCTCGAACGTCTGAAAGACATCATACTCTAGTTTTAGAGTACTAGTAACTGATTTCTAGAATTCTCAGGATATAATCCGGTTGATGTCCGAGTGGAGCTTCCTCACCAATCATGCCAGGGTGCTGGTTTGCATCGCCCACGACCCGGGCGTGCGCCTGCGGGACATCGCCGCCACGCTGGGCATCACCGAGCGCAGCGCCTATGGCATCGTGACCGACCTGGCGGCCGCCGGCTACGTGGTCAAGGACAAACACACCGACGCCCGTCGTAACCGCTACCAGATCCAAGCCCACCTACCCCTGAGGGAAGCCATCGGACGAGGAGGGACGATCGGAGAGGTCCTGGACGTGCTTGTCGACAGGACGGGCCCCAAACCAGCCCGAGCAAAGGTGTGAAGTTTAGGCTGGACCATGCCCCTCTACCAGGGACACCGTTTCCAGGGCATGATGGCCAGCGGGTTAAGGCGCGCTACAACCGGGCCCGCCGTACCCGGTCCCATAGCACGGGGCGCTCCGTCAGTGGACAGTGAGGGACAGAAGAGGAGGAAGATAGCCATGGGCACAGGGCCGGAAGGGCAATACGACATGCTGGTGGTGGGTTCAGGTCCGGCCGGGGAGAAGGCCGCCGCCCAAGCGGCGTATTTCGGCAAGCGCGTCGCCATTGTGGACCGTGCACCCGCGCCGGGTGGGGCAATGGTTGTCAGCGCCGTCCCTGCCAAGGCGATGCGCGAGGCTGCCTTGTACCTCACGGGCTTCACCCGCCACGAAGTCTACGGCGTAGGTCTCGAACTCGACCCGCAAGTAGTGATCGACGGCATGCGCTCCCGTGCGGCCCATGTCGTGGCGATGATGACCGAGGCGGTACGTGAGAACCTCCGGCGCCATAGCATCGACTTCCTGACCGGATCCGCCCGGCTGGGCCCCGACCGCACGCTCATTGTGGCCCCGGACGACGGCGGGACTGCTCGCGTCCTCAGCGCCCACGCCATCCTGCTCGCCACCGGATCGCGCCCCTATCATCCACCCGGCGTTCCCTTCGGTGACCCCGACGTCCTCGATTCAGAGTCGGCGAGGGGACTCGATCGTCCGCTGCAAAGCCTGGTCGTCGTCGGCGGCGGGGCGGTGGCGTGCGAGTACGCCTCGATTTTCCTGGCCCTGGGTGCAGAGGTGACGCTAGTGGACCGGGGTTCCCGTCTTCTTCCGTTCCTCGACGCCGACATCTCCGGTCTTCTGGCCCAATCGTTCCGGTCCCACGGGATGCGAGTCCTTTTCGGGACGGGCGTGGCTGGGGTGACACGTGACGCTGGTGGGCTCTGCATCCAGACCTCGGATGGCGAGCCGATCCGACCGGAGAAGGTCATCTATGCCGCCGGCCGCGTCGGCAACACTGAGGAACTCGGGCTCGGGGAGGCCGGCGTGTCTACCGACGACCGGGGGCGAATTCGCGTCGACGACCGGTACCGGACAAGCGTTCCGGGGATTTATGCCGCCGGCGATGTCATCGGACCTCCCTCCTTGGCTTCGGTCTCCATGGAGCAAGGCCGGGTGGCGGCTTGCTACGCAATGGGCATTTCCTTCAAACAGACTGTCGATCCCCTCATACCTTTTGGCGTCTACTCAATCCCCGAATGTGCCATGGTCGGCCTCACCGAGGAACAGGCCCGGGAGCAGGGCCTCGACTACGAGATTGGCATCGCGCAGTTCAAGGACAACACCCGAGCCGCCATCTTCGGTGCTACAGAGGGGATGATCAAGCTTGTCGCCAGGCGAGATGACCGCCGCCTCCTAGGCGTCCACATCCTCGGCGAGGGGGCCACCGAGCTGGTCCACCAGGGTCAGACCGTGCTCCACTTCGGTGGGACCATCGACTACTTCATCCACTCGACCTTCGACGTGCCAACGGTCAGCGACTCCTACAAGTATGCGGCCTATGACTGGCTGCAACGGCTGGCCGCCAAGTCGAAGTGAATAGCGGCAAACTAAGGACGAGCTCATTACGCCGGCAGTTGTTGCCTCAATCCGTGTAAATGGCTTAGGCGGTCGAGCCGGCCTGCTGATCGCTGCCCTTGTGGGCTCGGTTAACCGCCGAGATCGATGGTCATCCCAGCCTCTGCTCCGACAACTCGGGCGGCCCCGGCGCCGCGGGCAGCCTCAACACATGCCGTCACGTCGGCGCCGGCCAGGTGGGTTAGAAGGAGCTCCTTGGCACCAGACGTCGCCGCCGCGGCCCCGGCTTGAGCCGCGGTAAGGTGCACCGGCTCGTCTTCGTCGGTGACCAGACCATAGCCGGCCTCACTGATCAGCAGGTCGGCTCCGGCGGCGACGCGGCCTAGCTCACGACCAGGCCCGGTGTCGCCCGTGTAGGCGACCAGGCAACCGTGGGCGCTGGCGCGTAGGCCGTAGCACTGAGCGTCGTGGCGCATCTCGACTGCGACGAGCTCAACCCCGTCGAGCACCGCTGTCTGCCCATCGGTCACCTCGTGCACGCTGAAGGCTCGCTCTATGGGGCTCGGGCGGCCGGAATGGGTGAGGAAAGTGCGGAGCCTTTCGGCCCAACCGGGCGGGCCGAAGACGGGGAGCGGGGCGCGGCTGATGTCGGCGTAGAGCAGCGCGTAGTACGTAACGGCGAGGTCACTGAAGTGGTCGGCGAGCCGGCGCTCACCATTCGCTCGCTCGTGTTCCGCGCTCAGGACGCGGTGCCCGGCTGCCTTTTCTTCTGCGTCCCCGGCACGCGCGCCGACGGTCACGACTTCGCGCCGCAGGCGG
>PMLI01000257.1 GCA_003158835.1 Acidimicrobiaceae bacterium | reverse complement strand
TTGAACACCACGCTCAGGCCGCCGCCGGCTCCCCATTGCGTGAACGGCTCGCCCCAGGAGGCCTCCTGGCCGTACGTCGAGCCGACCCCTATCAGCGCCGTCGTCCCACCCACCGCGACGGCATGAGGGCTGTCCGAGGGCTCCTGGGTGGTGAGGTTGTGCCCTGGGCAGCCGCGGGCATAGGCACCGTTGTCGCCCGATGACACGAACGCGGTGCCGCCTCCGGCCACCAATTGGGTGAACAGCCCTTCGAACTGCTGAGCCGAGGCCGCGTCCTCGCACCATCCCAGACTGAGGTTGTACAGGGCGTGGGGATAGGTGTGAATGGCAGATTGCAACGCAATCGCCACATCACCGAGGGGAGGGCCCGAGCTTGCCGCCCCTGCTTCGTAGACGACCAGCTGAGCGGCGGGCGCCATGGCATGCACGACCTCCAGGTCCAGCTCCGTCTCGGACAGGCAGCCTTGAATGGTCTCGGCGGTCGTAGCGCCCCAGGACTGGCTCAGGATGGGACCGGTGACGCTGAAGGGGGGCAAGCCGAACCCGCTGGCAAAGGCTTGCAGGTCGGACGCCTGAAAACCGTCGATCTCCATGAACACCACGGTTTGGCCGGCCCCGTTGAGACCGGCCTTGTACAGGGGCACGAAGTTATAGAAACCTGTCACCTCGGACGCGGTGAACCCGCCCGCGCCGGCGGGGCCGGAAGGGCCCTGGCAGTTGGCGTCAGCGGGGCTGCTCAGCCGGGGATCGGCCCCGGTGGCGTAGTCATCGAGGCCGAGGACCGAACCCACGACGGCGCTCGCCGCCACGGGCACCCTGGGTTGGCGGTTCGGAGCGAAGAACCTCGTCTGCCCCGCGGTACCGGGCTCCTTCGCGCTGTAACGGCTGAGCGAGACGGAGAAGGCCTTTTCGGCCGCGGCCGCCGTGCCCTGCACCTCAAGCACCGAGTCGCCGGGCGCCCACGTCGGGCTCAAACCCTCCGCCTGCAGCCAGGCCTCGGTCGAGCGGACCAAGGCCGGGTCGGGCCCGAACCTCGAGTCGTACTCGGCCGTGGGCACGGTTTGGCCTCGGTCCAGCAATCGGTTGAGAGCAGCACCATCGCGAAGCCTGAGCCCGAGCGCCAAATGCACGACGGCGGACCGGCTGAGCGGCCCCAGGCGCCGGGAGCCCGTGAGCAAGCCTCCGAGCTCGGGAGCCAGGACCGGAGCGGTACCGAGACCGATCGTCGCCGCGCTCGTCTTGGCAGCCGCGTACGACGCCGGCACTGGCGCAGCCTTCGAGTAGGCGACCCACACGCCAACGCCGGAGAGGCAAGCTGCGATCGACACCGCGGCCACGACCGCGGGCCCGCCCCGCCGCACCAGGCCAGAGCCTTGTGCCCTCATATCTCTAAAGCTCCTCTCCTGCTGAACGGCGTCGGTCGTTCTGGGGCCTAACCATAATTGCCGCCGGTCGAGAACTCAACCCTAAACGCAGAAAATATCTGGTCACCCTGACCCCCGTTCGTAGGCGATGAAATCGTCCACCACCGCAGAAGCGTTGGGTGTGCCCCAGCCCGTGCCGTAGTTCCAGCCCGTGGAGGTAGCCGGATAATAGAGGTTGGTGCCCTCGGTCACCGGATGGAAGGCGGGGGCGGGGAAATGGCGCGGGTTGGAGCCAAAATCATAAAACGCCGGGTTGGCAAAACCGACCTCCGCCAGGTGGCGGTGCACCAGGGCCTGGTCCGTCAGCGCCGTCAGCGCCGCCCACAGCGGCGCCGCCGCCGACGTGCCGCCGACCATGTCCCATTTGCCGTCGATGACGATGTCCCACCCCGTGTCGAGATCTCCCAGGGCGGACACGTCTGGGATCTGGCGCATCCCGTTGGAATACCGGTTGACAACACCGGGACCGCTTTGCCAACTCGGGCGATTGAAGACGGCGCTCAAACCTCCGCCGGTGCCCCACTGTTCGAGAGGCTCGCCCCAAGAGGCTTCGCGGCCATAACTGGGCCCGGCGCCGATCAGCGCCGTCGTGGCACCGACGCCGACGGCATGGGGGCTGTCCGCAGGCTCCTGCGTAGTCAGGTTGTGCCCCGGACAGCCGCGTGCATAGGCACCGTTGTCGCCCGATGACACGAACGCCGTGCCGCCACCGGCCACCAATTGAATGAAAAGCGCTTCGAACTGTTGAGCGGACGCGGCGTCTTCGCACCACAAGAGACTGATGTTGTAGACCGAGTGCGGGTAGGTGTTTATGGCGCTTTGCAGAGCGTCGGCCACGTACGTGAGGGGCGGGCCCTGCTGGTCCGGATCTGCTTGGTAAACGGCGAGGTGGGCATCCGGTGCCATGCCGTGAACAACCTCGAGGTCGAGGTCGGTCTCCGAGAGGCAACCGGATGTCCCGTAGGCGATAACGGCAGGTGTGTGCCAGGTCTGGCTTACGATGGGACCGGCTATTTCCGGAGGCGGCAGGCCGAAGGCGCGGGAATAGGCCTGGATGTCCGACGGCAGGAACCCGTCGACCTCCATGAACACGACCGTCTGCCCGGCCCCGTTAAGCCCGCCCTTGTAAAGAGGGCCGAAATTGTAAAACCCGGCCACATCGTCCGGAGTGAAGCCTCCAACCGCCTGGGGGCCCGCTACGCCCGGGCAACTGGCGCCGCCCGCCGGGCGAGGTTGGGACAGTAGAGGATAGTCGTCAAGGCCGAGGACGGAGGTAACGACCGCGCCGGTCCCGGCAGGCAACGACGGTGGACGGCTCGGGGCGTAGAAGCTCGTCACTTGCGCTGCTCCCCGGGCCTTGGTCCGGTACCGGCCGATAGAGACCGAGAAGGCTTTTTCGACGTCCTCAGCCGGGCCCTGCACCGCCAGGACGGCATCGCCCGACGACCAGGAAACGCGCAGGCCCTGGGCCCGTAACCATTTCTCGGTCGCCGCCACGAGACCTGGTCCCGGGCCGAAACGGCTGTCGTACTCGGTCGTAGGTACCGTCTTGCCTTCGTCGAGCAGTCGCTCGAGGGCCCCCGGGTTACGCCCCGACAGGCCCAGGGATAAATGAAGCAGGGTGCTGGGACCGAGCGGGCCCAAGTGCTGAGAGGAAGAAAGCACCGAGCCAAGATCAGGTGCCAGCACCGGGCTACGGACGAGGGCGGTCGCAGCTAACGAAGACCTGATCGAGGTCGCCGCCTTTATCGCGCTATTAGAGGGCGACCGAGCGCCCGCGATGACCAGGCCGGCGGGCAAAAGGGCGACAACAACGGCACCAACGCCCGCAGTCGCGCGCAAAACGCTTCCGGTGGCCCTAAACAACCCCGTGCCATTTCACGTTAGCGGGACATCGTACTGGTTCATGGGTATGGCGCGGACCGGATCCCCGTGCTCGGGGGCGCCGTAGAAGTCGGTCCCCCAAGCACTAGCTCAACCCACGGCCGACGCGGGTGACAGCGGCTCGGCGCTCCCCTCGACGTCGACCTCGACCCGTCCGGAAATATCAGCCGAACTGCGACCGACGTGGATCTCGTAGACGCCCGCGTCGACGTACCAACCGGCTTCGGGCCGGTGCAGGGCGGCCGCGCTGGCGTCGCGGTCGGTGCCCTCGTTGCGGTCCAGCAGCCCGGGCCACTCGGTGTCCGCCACGTCCCAGTAAGCAAAGCTGCGCTCGGTGAGGTCGATTTTCACCGTGGTCGACTCGCCCGGTCCCAGACGTACCTTGGTGAACCCCTTCAGCGCTTTCACGGGGTGCAACCGCCCTCCCGGGACCAGGTCGCCGCCGCCCGGCGGAGCGACGTACAACTGGACCACCTCCGCCCCGGGGCGTTGGCCGATGTTTTCCACCTCCACCTCGATCGTGAGCCGGCCCCCCCGGCGGAGTTGGGGCGGACGGGCGCGTACGGGGCCGAGCCGCATGGTCGTGTAGGACAGCCCGTGCCCGAACGGGAAGCTCACCGGCAGTTGGCGCGCCTCGTACCAGCGGTACCCGACCAAGATGCCCTCGCCATATCGCACTTGGCTGGCCTCGCCCGGGAACCGGCCGAAGGCCGGCGTATGTTGGATGCGTTGGGGGAGGGTCACCGGGAGCCGACCACCGGGCTCGGCGTCCCCCACCAACACGTCTACCAGGCCATTGGCCAGCTCCTGGCCACCGAACCAACATTGCAGGAGGGCGGCTGCCCGGCCCGCGAACGGGATGGTGACAGGCGAGCCCGTGTTCAGCACCACCACTGTCCGGGGGTTGGCCTGCAGGACTCGCTCGACCAGCTCCTCCTGCTGCCCCGGCAGGTCCATGCTCGTGCGGTCGTAACTCTCGCTCTCCCAATAATCATTGGTGCCCACGACGACGATGGCCGCATCGCACTCACGGGCGGTCCCGGCCGCTTCCTCCACGCCTGCCCCCGGTGCGGCGGGCGGTCCGGCTGGCGGGGCGGCCCCATCCTTTCCCTGCGCCAGTTCGCACCCCGCCACGGCAAGGACCTCAACGGCGGCCCCCAATCGGCGGCGCAGGGCTTCGACCAGTGAGATCTCGTAATGGGGACGGACCCGGGCGCTGCCGCCTCCCATGATGGCCAACCTCTCGGCGCCGGGGCCGATCACCGCCACTTTCCGCAGACCGCCCAAGTCGAGGGGCAGGAGGCCGTCGTTCTTGAGCAACACCATCGCCTCGATGGCCGACCGGCGAGCCACCAGCCGGTCTTCGGGATGGTCCCCTGGCCGTTCGGGGCCCTCAGGGGGGTCGCTCAGGGCGCCGAGCCGATTGAACGCAGTGAGGATCCGGAGCGCCTTCTCATCGACTCGATGCTCCTGAGCCCGCCCCTCCCTCACGGCACGCGCCAGCACCGGGCCGAAGGCGCGCCCGGGACCTGGCATTTCGATGTCGAGGCCCGCTTCCGCGGCCTCTTCGGTCCGCGCCGATGCCCACCAGTCGGTCATGACTATCCCGTCGAAACCCCACTCCCCCCGCAGGACCATCGTGAGGAGGTAGGCGTTGTCGGCCAGGTAGCCGCCGTTCAGACGGTTGTAGCTCGTCATCACCGCCTGAACATGGCCTTCCCGCACCGCGAACTCGAATGGCAGGAGGTAAAGCTCCCGCAAGGCCCGCTCGTCGACTTCGGAAGAGCACATGCGACGTTCGTGCTCGGTTTCGTTGCAGACGAGGTGCTTGACCGTGGCCATGACACCCTCAGCCTGGGCGCCGGTTATGTAAGCAACCGCCAACTTCCCGCTCAAATAGGGGTCCTCGGAAAAACACTCGAAGTTGCGGCCCCAAAGAGGGTGGCGGTGAAGGTTCACGGTTGGGGCCAGCAATACGCGCGCTTGTTTTTCCCTCGCTTGGCGCGCCACGGCAGCGCTGGCCTCCTCGACCACCGCAGGGTCCCACGTCGCCCCCAGGGCCGAGCCACACGGGATGCAAATCGACGGGGTCGAGCCCAGGTGGTCGGTGCCAGTGGAGCCCCGAGCCCCATTGGGCCCGTCGGTCATTTTGACCGGCGGCACCCCGAGACGTTCGATTGCGACGGAGTGCCAATTGTCAAGGCCAGCCGTCAGAGCGGCCTTCTCGTCCAGCGTCATGGCCGCGACCAAAGCCTCGACNNCGTTGTGCCCTTTGCCGCCCATTTTCGCGTCGTCAGGCCCCGGCATGCGTTCCCCCGTTCCTAGATGCCCTGGCCCAGGCGGCCAGGAAGTTGCCAGCCTCGTCCGCCAGGCGCGGGGCGGCGAGGTCCTCCTCGTCCCGGCCGCCGGCAACAACGGCCTCCTCCGAGAGTAGTTGCACGCAGAGCACGACCGGCGCCGTTGCCCGGACCAGGGGGCCGCTCGGGCTGGTACTTTCCCCCGCCGGCTTCACCAGACGGTGTACCCACCGTCGAGGACCAAAACGCTCCCCGTGGCGAAGCTCGACGCCTCACTGGCCAGATAGACGACTGCGGGGGCAACTTCGTCAGCGCTTGCCATCCTTTGCATCGGTACATCCTCTACCCACCTTTGGTGGGCCTCCGGGTCCTCGGGCTCGGGAGACATGTCAGTGGTCACGTACCCGAGAGCGAGGGCGTTGACCCTGACCCCGAAAGGAGCCCACTCTCCCGCCAGCGAACGGGTCAATTGGTGGACGGCAGCCTTGGAAGCGTTGTAGGCCGGCTGCCACTGGGGCCGGTTCACGATGAACCCCGAAATCGAACCGATATTGACAATGACGCCCCCGCCACGGCCAACCATCGACCGGCCCACGACCTGAGAACAGAACCAGAGGCCGTCCAGATTGACGGAGAGCACCTCGCGCCACGAACCCGGTGTGACATCGAGCGCCGGCAGGTGCTCGCAAACGCCGGCATTGTTGACCAGGACGCCGATAGGGCCGAGCTCGCTTTCAACCCGCGCGACCATGTCCTCCACGTCTGCGTAGCGAGTCACGTCGCCCGTCACGGCCACGACGTCAAGCCCTGCGGCTCGAAGCTCGTTGGCCGTGCTCTCACCCTCAGCCTGGTCCCGGGAACTGATCGCGACCCTGGCACCGGCTTCACCCAGGGCGCGTGCGAAGGCGCGCCCAAGGCCCCTCTTGGCTCCGGTCACGAAGGCGACGCGGCCATCGAGCCTGAACCGTTCCATTACGTTCATGGCACCAGCATTGCACCTGCGCCCGGCGCTAGCGGGGACCGTCCCGGGGCCGGTTGCCGCCACGGCGCCAGGCTCGCCGGAACCGCCCGCTGTCAGCGTTACGCTAGCCACGTGGCAACCACCGAAGAGCCCCGTCTGACCGAACGCTGGAAAGCCGAGTGGGCGGACCTCTACAGCGAAGTCGTGACGTCCGGGCTTTGCACCGGATGCGCCGCCTGCATCGTGGCCTGCCCTCACGACGTGCTCGGCTACGACACCGGCGGCGGCGCCTACCGGCCGTTCCACCTGGAGGAAGATCTGGGCCCGGGGGGCTGTGGCCACGGCCTTCGAGGGTGCACGAGCTGCACGCGGGCGTGCCCCCGCTTCCGGGGCTGGGAAAGCGAAGCCGATACTTTCCTTTTTGGCCGGACGCGGCTCCCGGAAGAACAGTCCGGTATCAGCCGGTCGGTGCTCCTAGCTCAGGCCACGGACCCGGAGCTGGTCGCCTGCGGCCAGGACGGCGGCGTGGTCTCGGCCATCTTGGTCTGGGCCCTCGAGCATGGCCGCATCGACGCTGCCCTCGTCTCGGTCTTGGCGGGGGATGGGTCAGGTTGGCACGCCGAGCCGGCAGTGGCCCGGGCCCGGTCCGAGGTCCTGGCCGCCGCCGGTAGCCGGTACACCTACTCCGCCAACACCCTGGCCTATACGGAGGCGGTGGCCCAGGGGGCCGAGCGCCTGGCCCTGGTGGGAATGGGGTGCCAGGCCTCGGCGCCCGTGGTCATGAGGGCCCGCAAGGCCGGCAAGGTCGGCCGGCGGCTGGCGCTGTCGATCGGCCTCATGTGCTCCAAGACCTTCGACGACTCCATTTTCGAGGAGTTCTTCGAGGCGCAGTACGGCCTGGCCCGGACCGACATCGCCAAGATCAACATCAAAGGTGCCTTTCAGATCTGGTGCCGGGACGGCTCCTATCACGAGCTGCCATTGAAGGAGGCGCACGCCTGGGCCCGCCAGGGTTGCAAGTTGTGCCCGGATTTCGCGGCCGAACATGCGGACATTTCGACGGGCGGGATCGGGGCGCTGTCGGACTGGACGCTCACGGTGGTGCGCAGCGACCTCGGCCAAGAGGTCATCGACGAGATGGTGGCGGGTGGGGCACTCGAGGTGCGGCCCGGACAGGACGATCCCGCTGCGCTCGCCCTCATGGGCAGGCTGTCCACTGTTTCCCGCCGGCGCTGGCCGGTGTCGGCTGTCCCTGGCCCCCGGGTAGGCGTCCCGCCCCCCAAGGTCCCCGCCGCGGCCGCCTCCGAGCCGGCGGCGCATTCGGCTCTGGCCCCGCCGGCGCCGCCTCCCCCGCCTGCGTAACCCGGCCCCGCCGAGGTCGGGGTCATCGACCTGCTAGGTTGGCAGTCCGCCATGGGATCGTTGATAAAGAAGCGCCGCAAGCGCATGCGCAAGAAGAAGCACNNAAGAAGCACAAGAAGATGCTGAAGGCCACGCGTTGGCAGAGGCGGGCCGGTAAGTAGCGGCGGCTTTGCCGTTCGCCCTTCCGCCCGGGGAGCGGACGGCCGCGTTCGGCCGGTTATCCGGTCGAACCACCGGTTATCCCGTCGAACCAGTTGTGGCCCCCGGCCGGGCTGCCCGCACTACCATCCGGCCTCCGCCGGGGTGCTCACCGGGCACGAACCACGTGGACCCGCTGCCGGCCAGCAACGGCCTTTGTCCTGTCGCGTCGCCCAACCGGTCCCGCCAGATGGCCAGCCGGGGGTCGACCCGTAAGGCGGCCGGCTCCAGGTCGTTGAAATTGTCCGAGACGGGACCGCCCATTTCGTCCCAGGCCCTGTACACGGCGGCCGTCGCCACACCGAAGGGCGGCACCAGCAACGTGTAGGGTTTCCCGGCCACCTGGTCCCAGGGGAGCACCTCCAAGACTTGGCCCGTTCCCCTCACGCGCGCCCGCCCCTCGCCCGCCCAGCAAAAGGGGACGTCCGATCCGAGGGCGGCCGCCACGGCAAGTCCGGCCGCGCCCGTCACTCCCGCCCAGCGCAACACGGCGGCCGCGTCGGCCGAACCCCCGCCCAGGCCCGCCCCGGCCGGTATGCGCTTCACCAGCCGGACGTGAGCATTGCGCCCGGTCAGTACGAGGGCCCGGACGACGAGGTTGGAAGCATCGGTGGGGACGGCTCCGTGACCCCCGGCGCCCGCCCCCTTGTCCACGACCTCCAGCCCGTCCCCGGCCGAAAACGTCAAGGTGTCCGCCAGGTCGACACTGATCATTTCGGCGTCGAGCAGGTGATAGCCATCGGCGCCGGCCCCGGTTACCCGCAACGAAAGGGTCAACTTGGCGGGGGCCGCCACCTCGACCACGCTTTGTTCCGGCGAGGTCGGCTNNGGCCTACCGAAGCGGCCAGGGCGGCGGCCAGCCGGCCCCAGTCCTGCACGGACAGTTGCTCGGCCCTCGCCTGCTCGTCGATGCCGGCGGCGTCGAAAACCCCAGGGCTCACGTTGAGGCCGGCAAGCGCCCTTCTCAACATCTTCCGCCGCTGCGCGAAGCCGGCTCGCACCACCCGGAACAACTCTGGCGCGGGAACGACGCCCGGCCCGACCAGGGGCTCGGTGCGGCGCTTCAGGCTGACCAGGGCGGAACCGACACGCGGCTGGGGCACGAAGACCGATGATGGCACCGTCCCGACCAGCGCCGCCTCCGCCCAGTACGCGACCTTGACCGAAACGGCGCCGTAGGCCGGGTTGCCGGGCGCGGCCACCAGCCGCTCCGCCACTTCTCTCTGGACCATCACCAGCATGCGTTGCACCAGCGGCGGCCCGTCGAGCAGGTCGGCGATGAGCGGGGTAGCCACGTTGTAGGGCAAGTTGGCTACCAAGGCCCATCCGGAGGGCGAGCCGAGGACCGTAGACCAGTCCAGAGTCATGGCGTCGGCCTCGACGACCTTCACCGGGGCGCCGGGCGCCTTGGCGGCCAGGACGCCCCTCAGCACCGGTACCAACCATCGGTCCCGCTCCACGGCGACGACCGTAGCCCCCGTCTCGGCCAGGGCCAGGGTCAACGAGCCGAGGCCGGCGCCGATCTCGACCACCCGGTCGCCAGGCCCGACACCGGCCAGCCGGGCGATCCGGCGCACCGTGTTGGGATCGGCCACGAAGTTCTGCCCGAGGGCCCGGCTGGGTGAGATGCGGTTGTCCTCCAAGAGGCGCAGCACCTCGGGCCGGGACAGCGTCACGGCAGGCGGAAGACCTTCGCCGCCCCCGCCCAGGTCGCTTCTTCCACGGCAGCCACGTCGATCCCCCTGGCCAAGGCCACACCGGCTCCGACCAGGGGGACGAAGACGGGCGAATTGGGCCTTCCCCGGTGCGGGACGGGGGCCAGGAAGGGCGAGTCCGTTTCCACCAGAAGGCGGTCGAGCGGGCAAAGGACGGCCGCGGCACGGATGTCCGAGGCGTTCTTGAACGTAATGATCCCGCTGAAAGACAGCCACGCCCCCAGGTCCAGGGCTCGGCGAGCTTCGTCCGGCCCCCCCGTAAAGCAGTGGAAGACGGTGCGCTCGGGCACGCCCTGTGAGGCCAGGATGGCGAACGTGTCGGCCCAGGCCTCTCGGGTGTGCACCACCAGGGCCAGGCCGTGGTGGTTGGCCAGCGCCACCTGGGCCGCAAACGCCTCCCGCTGGGCGGGGCGGGGCGAAAAGTCGTAGTGGTAGTCGAGCCCGCACTCCCCCACTGCCACCAACTTGGGCTGGCCCCGGAACAGCGGCTCTACCGTGCCCACGCCCTTGCTGGCGTCGTGGGGGTGCAGCCCGACCGTGGCCCAGACGCCGTCATAGGCGGCGGCCAAGGCCAGCGCCGCCTCCGAATGCTCAGCGTCGGTGCCGACCGTAACGAGGCGGGTGACCCCGACCGCCTCCGCTTCGCCCACCACTTCGGCACCCACCCCCTGGTAGGGGACGTGGCAGTGGCTGTCGCACCACACCGGCGTTACTAAGCCTTGAGGCGAGGGAAAAGAGGCGTTCCCCGCTCGACCGCCACGCCCCCGGGGTAGCCGCCCCAAAGGGCGGCTTCCGGGAGACAGACGTCGAGCGGCGAGCCGGGCAGGCCGATGCGCCTCCAGATCTCGGCCGCCGAGCGCGTGAGAGCGGGGCTCGCCAGCACGGCCACGATGCGCAAGACCTCCAGGGCGTCGCCGAGCACGGCGTCCACGGCCGGGCCCGGCTCGGCCCGCCACGGCTCAGCCGCCTCCAGGGCCGCATTGGCGGCCCGTACCAGGAGCCAAGTGGCTTCCAGTGCCTCACTGGGGGCAGGCCGCTCCCAGGCGGCATCGGCCGAGCGATAGACCTCCGCCGCCAGGCCGGCCAAGGGGCTGTCGGGCCGGGGGGCGGGGCCGATGCCGGCGCATTTCTGGTGCACCACGGCGCTGACACGGGCCAGTAGGTTCCCCAGGTTATTGGCCAGGTCGGCGTTGTAACGGGCCACCATCGCCTCGTAGGAAAAGTCTCCGTCCGGCCCGAACTGCTGGTCTCGCAGGAAATGGTAGCGGTACCCGTCGACGCCGAAAATGGGCACGAGGTCGGCGGGCGAGATTTGGTTGAACGCCGTCTTCGACATCTTCTCGCCGCCGACCAGCAAAAACCCGTGCACGGATACCCGGTGAGGGGGGTCGATGCCGGCGGCCATGCACAAAGCGGGCCAATAAACGCAGTGGAAACGGAGTATGTCCTTGCCTATCAGGTGATGGACGGCGGGCCACCAGGCCGAAAAACGCACCGTGTCTTCGCCGTACCCGACGGCGGTGGCATAATTGATCAGGGCGTCGTACCAGACATAAAAGACGTGCTTGCCGTCCCAGGGGACTCGCACCCCCCAATCCAGCGACGTGCGGGTCACGGAAATATCCTGGAGGCCACCCTTGATGAGACCGAGGGCCTCGTTGCGCTTGGCCTCGGGCGTTACTGCCCCGGGATTGTCCGCGTACCACTCGACGAGGCGATCGGAAAAGGCGGACAACCGGAAGAAATAGTTGCTCTCCTTTAACAGCTCGACCGGCCGGCGGTGTATCGGGCACAGCCCGTCGACGAGGTCGTCCTCCACGTAATAGGCCTCACAGGCTACGCAGTAAAGGCCCTCGTAGGTCCCCAACGTTATCCAGCCGTTGTTGTAGGCGGCTTGCATGAGAGCCCTGACAGCGCGGTGGTGGCGCGCTTCGGTGGTGCGAATGTAGTCGTCGTTGGAGATGTCGAGCAGCGCCCACGCCTCACGAAAGCGGGCGCTGTAGACGTCAGCCTGCTCCTGGGGGCTGAGCCCGTTGGCCTCGGCCGAACGCTTCACCTTGAGACCGTGCTCATCGGTCCCGGTGAGGAACCACACGTCGTCACCCTTCAGGCGGTGCCAGCGGGCCAGGGCGTCGGCCGTGATCGTCGTATAGGCATGGCCTATGTGCGGAGCGTCGTTGACGTAGTAGATCGGCGTGGTTACGTAGTAGCGGGCCACCCGGACAGGCTACATGGGCGCGGGGCCGGCCGAGTTCAACCCCGGCCGCGGAGGGGGGCCCACGACCAGCACGTATTCGCCCCGGGGTTTGACGTTGCGGCTACGCTCGGCCGCCTCCGCTACCGTGCCTCGCCAAACTTCTTCGTGGAGCTTGGTGAGCTCCCGGCAGACGGCTACCGGCCGGGCCGGCCCGCACGCCCCGGCCAGGTCGTCAAGCAGGCGCAGGACCCGGTAGGGGGACTCGAAAACGACCACGGCGCGGTCGGTTTCGCCCGCGATCGCCGCCAACCGCTCGGTTCGCGCCCGGCCCGTGCGGGGCACGAAACCCTCGAAGCACCACCGGTCCGTCGCCAACCCCGAGACCACCAGCGCCGCCAACGCCGCCGACGGGCCCGGGACAGCCTCCACCGGGATGCCGGCGGCCAGCGCGGCCCGCACCAGGCGGCTGCCCGGGTGTCTCACCAGCGGGGTGCCGGCGTCGGTCACCAGGGCGATGGTGGCACCCGCTTGGAGACGCTCGATGGCGGCGGGCGTGCTGGCCGCCTCATTGAAGCGGTGGTGGGAGACCAGGCGGGGGCCCTTTATGGAGGCATGGCTCAGGAGCTTCAGGGCCCGGCGCGTGTCCTCGCAATAGATATAGCCAGCTGTGCTCAGAGCCGCGACGGCCCGGGGGGACAGGTCGCCCAGGTTGCCGATGGGGGTGGCTACCACGACCAGCCGGGCGGCGCCGTCAGACGTTGAAGCGGATTTCGAGGACATCGCCATCGGCGACCTCGTACTCCTTGCCCTCGACCCGTAGTTTGCCCACATCCCGGGCCGCCGCCCAGGACCCCAGAGCCAGCAGCTCGTCCCAGTGCACGACCTCGGCTCGTATGAAACCGCGCTGGAGATCTGAATGGATCACGCCCGCGCACTCGGGCGCCTTTGCACCGGCTCGGAAGGTCCACGCCCTGCTCTCCTTGTCGCCGGTGGTGAAAAAGGTGCGCCGCCCGAGCAGGCGGTAAGCGGCCTGGGCGACACGCGCCAGCGCGCCCTCACCGAGGCCCAGGCCCTCCAGCAACTCCGCCCTGTCCGCCTCCGCCAGCTGGGCCGCTTCGGCCTCCAGTTTGACGCTCACCCCCAGCACCTGGGCCATCCCCCCCAGTTCGTCGGCCACCGGCTTGGTGAACAACCCGTCGTCACCGGCGGCGTCCTCGCCCAGGTTGACCACGGCCAGAACGGGCTTATTGGTGAGCATGAAGAAGGGGCGCAGGTGCTCGAGCTGGTCCCGGTCCAGATGGGCTCGGTAAAGGGGGGCCCCGTTGGCCAGGGCGGCATGGGCTGCCTCCAGGGCGGCTACCTGAGCCTCGAGGGAGCGGTCCGCCCGGGCCGCTTTGCGCCGGCGCTCGATCTGGGACTCGGCCGTGGCGAGGTCCGCCAGCACGAGCTCGAGCTCCAGCACGCCAAGGTCGTCCAGGGGGTCGCACCCGCCGACCACGTTGGGATCCTCGAAAGCCCGCAACACCAGGCAGAGAGCGTCCGCCTCGCGGATGCCACCCAGGAAGCGGTTGCCCAGGCCCTCGCCCGCAGACGACCCGGCCACCAGTCCCGCGATGTCCACGAGCTCGACACCCGCGTGCACGACCTTGCGCGACGAGCTCATCACGGCCAGGGCACCTAGGCGGGAGTCGGGGACCTGGGCCACGCCGACACTGGTCTCGGTCGTCGAGAAGGGATGGCTGGCAACCGCGGCCGAGCCGCCCGTCAAGGCGTTGAAGAGGCTGGACTTGCCTGAGTTGGGCAATCCCACTAGTCCGATCCGTTCCACACCCAAAGGGTACTCGGGGCTGATGTACTGTCGATCATGGGTGCCGGGAGCCTTTGATGTTGGACCACTTGTTCCTTGACACGGTGGGGGCGCTGCGAGCCGCCCTCGACGAAAGCCTGCTCGAGCGGGCTGGTCAGGACGATCGTCTGGTGTACGACGTTTTCACGGGCGACCTCGTGTGGGAGACATCTGTGAGCCTGCCGGGCGACGGGGACCCTCCCCGGGTCAACGCCGACCTCAGCCTCGACTGGCAGACGTGGAGCCAATCGGCCTGGCGGAGCATCAGCATGGGTGAGCCCGTCGAAGACCCGCCCGAGATAGGCATCGAAATCGTGTTCCGAGTCCAGCGTCTGGCCCGCCGGCCCGCTTTGTCGGCGGTCCTCTCCGTGCTGCCCGAGGAGAGCCCCGATCTGGGCGCGGACAAACTGGCCCGCTCTGCCCCGATAATCGAAGAAAGCTACGAGGACGAGGACGCAGCTCCGGAAGTGGCGGCCGAGGTGGCGTACGAGGGCAGCTACCGGTTACCGGCGCCCAACCAGGAGGAGAGCGAGGCCAAAGAGGCCAGCCTCTTCCCGGGTTGGAGCGGTCCCCGTCTGAGCGCGGGCGACGCCTTACGCTCACGGCTGGATCCGACCCGCCAGGTGTCAGCCGCAACCCAGGAAACATTGCGCGGTCTGGGCACCTGGGTGGCGTCGACACTAGTACGCCTGGCCGACCTCGATTTCGAGTACCTCCCGCCCGCGGAGCCGGAAGAATAGGCCTGACCGGGGTTTGGTGTAAGCGCCCAGCGGCTCATTAGGGTGGCGCCGTGAACGAACTACCCCCTTACCGCCTGCCCCGGAATGTCCTGCCGCGGCACTACGACTTGGTCTTTAGGCCCGACTTCACCGGAGCGTGTTTCGACGGCGAAGCGTCCATCGAGGTCCAGGTGAACGAAGCTACCCGCGAAGTCGTCCTCAACTCCGCGGAGCTCGAGATCAGCGCCGCGCACCTGGGGCAGGACGGTGGGAGCAGCGTCACCGCCACAGTCTCGTACCGGCCCGGAGAGCAGCAGGTCGTCCTGACGACGCCCGGGGTGCTGGCGCCCGGTCCTTGGCGGTTGGACCTTCGCTTTTCGGGCCAGCTCAACGACCTGCTGCGGGGCTTTTACCGCAGCAAGTTCCGCGCCAAAGGGGGAGAAGAGACCTGGCTGGCGGCTACCCAGTTCGAGGCCACCGATGCCCGGCGCGCCTTTCCGTGCTGGGACGAGCCGGACATCAAGGCGACCTTCGGGATAACAATCGTGGCCCAGGACGGTCTGACCGTGCTCTCGAACGCCCGGGAGGTCTCCTCGGAGCTTCTCGCCGGCGGCAAACGGAGCACCCTCTTCGCCAACACGATGAAGATGTCGACCTACCTGGTTGCCGTCGTCATCGGCCCTTTCGAGATGACCGCGCCGAAGGAGGTAAACGGCGTGCCTCTACGCATCGGTTCGGTACCCGGGCGCGGCGCGCTGCGAGGCCTGGCCGAGGGCGCAGCCGCCCACGCCCTGGCGTTCTTGAGCCACTACTTCTCGATGCCCTACCCTGCGGACAAGCTGGACCACATCGGCATCCCTGACTTCGCGGCCGGGGCCATGGAAAATCTCGGCCTGGTCACCTATCGCGAGACGGCATTGCTGGCGGCCGAAGACAGCTCGCAGATCGAGCGCCAACGAGTGGTCTCGACCATCGCCCACGAAACCGCCCACATGTGGTTCGGCGACCTCGTCACCATGCGCTGGTGGGAGGGCATTTGGCTCAACGAGGCGTTCGCCACCTTCATGGAACTGCTGGTATCGGACGACTTCGAGCCCGGCTGGCACGTCTGGACGAACTTCGGCGTCGACCGCGTCGTCGCGCTGGCCACCGACAGCCTGCGCGCCAGCCGGCCTATCGAGTACCCGGTGGGCCGGCCCGAGGAAGCGGACGACATGTTCGATGTCATCACCTACGACAAGGGCGGGTCCGTCCTGCGCATGATCGAGCGCTACCTGGGGGACGAGGCTTTCCGCCATGGTCTCAACATCTACCTCGACAAGCACCGGTACTCGAACACCGACACCGTCGACCTCTGGGACGCTCTGGAAGCCGCCTCCGGCCAACCGGTGCGGGCCGTGATGGGTACGTGGGTCAACCAGGCCGGCCATCCGATGATCTCGGTCGAGCGGACCGGCCCTTCAGAGTTACGCCTGTCCCAAAGCCGCTTCCTCATCGATGGCGGCCAGGACGAGGGTCAGCGCTGGGCCGTCCCGGTAACCCTGCGCTACGCCACCGCCGACGGCGCCGTCCGGCGCCGGCAGCTGCTGCTCGAAGACGCTTCGACGACGGTGTCCCTCCTGGGCGAACCGGCGTGGGCACTCGTCAACGAAGGCTCGTGGGGTGTGTACCGGACGCGCTATGACGGCGAGCTTCGCCAGAGGATCTACCGTAACCTCGACCAACTCGACGGCAGGGAGCGCCTGAGCCTGGTGGCAGACACATGGGCGGCCTCGGTGGCGGGGCAGGTTTCGGTCGAGAGCTCCCTCGACCTGTGGTTGGAACTGAAGGACGAACGCGACCCCGACGTTTGGTGGGCGGTCTCGGATGGCCTCGACCTTATCGAGCTTGTCGTCGGGGAGGGGGAACTGCCATTGCTGCGTCGACTGGCCCGCCACTTGGCCGCCGGCGCCTTCAGCGACGTCGGCTGGCAGCCTGATGAGACGTCAGGCGCCGGCGAAAGCCCCCGCCGGGCGCGCCTGCGAGCCCGGATGGTCACCCTTCTGGGCGACCTCGGTGCCGACCCTGCGGTGCGAGCCGAGGCTCGCCGGCGCTTGGCCGATGCCGACGCCGGGCTTATGCCCCTGGCACCGGACCTGGCCACTGCGGTGGCGCAGGTCGTGGCCGCAGCCGGGGCCGAAGAGGAGTGGGAGGTGCTGTACTCCCACNNTACAAGCGGGCGACCACGCCCCAGGACGAGGTCCGGTACCTGAATGCCCTGGCCGCGTTTTCCCAGCCCGCGCTACTACAGCGCACCGTGGACCTGACGTTTTCCGGCGAGGTTCGTTCCCAGGACGCACCCCGCCTCCTCGCCGGCATCCTGAGCCGGCGAGAGGGCACCAAGCTGGCCTGGGAAGCGATCGAGCAGCACTGGGACGAAATGTTGCGTTGCTGGCCGAACAACAGCATGGTCCGGGTGCTCGAACAGATGCCGGCACTGGTCGCAGCCGGCGACGGGACGGCGCCGCGGGCATTCGCGTGGTTGGACGCACACCCCGTGGCCCGAGGGGAGCTCAGGGTGCGGCAGTCCCGCGAACGTCTGCGCGTCAACCAGGCCTTCAAAGCCCGCGCCGCCGGGCAACTGTCCTCGGCCCTCGCGTCTGCCCTTGCGGGAGTTCCTTGACGCCAGCACGTACTGGCCGCCGGTTGCCATCCCGGTCTTGGCCCCTGCGCGTCTTTTCGGTCGACGACTGCTCCGCCCAGCTGACCTGGCGTGCTTCCCCGGCCGAGGACCTGACGATAGAGGTAGGCGGGTCTGTGGTCCACCCGTCGCCATCGCCAAAAGTGGAACTGGTCCTGGGCACTTCGGGCCGCCGGCGCGACCTCGACCCGGCCTGGCCCGGCGGCGCGGGCTCGGTGGTCATAGACGGGCTGTCCCCCGGGACAACCTACGACGTGGTGGCCAGCGGGAGCGGCGCCTCCCGCTTCCTGGCCGGACGGTTGCGGACGCTAAGCCCGCCCGGCGGGCGGGCTCTGTGCCGGTTCGCCACCGTGAGCGACGTCCACATAGGTGAGGCCCATTTCGGGGTCCTGGGACGGATCCATGACGCCCTGGAAGGGCCGGCGGGTACCGGCACCTCCGGTGGGGAGGCCTACCCCATCCGCGCCCTTCGGGCTGCCATCGACGAGGCAGTGGAATGGGGCGCCGAACTGATCGTCGCCAAGGGCGACCTGACGAACCGCACGACACCGGCCGAGGTGCGCGACGCAGGCCGGCTCCTGGCTACCAGCCCCGTGCCCGTTGAAACCCTCCTCGGCAACCACGACAACCAGATGGGGGTCGACAGCCGGGCCATATTGGAAAAGGAGGGTTTGGACGTGGCATGGGTACCCCGCGCCCGGGATCTCCCCGGTGTGCGGCTGGTGCTGGTGAACACTGTCCAGGGGGACCCCCGGTTCCACCGGGGACAGTTGCCGCCCGAGATGAGCCGGGAAGTCGTCCGGTTGGCGGCGGAGTCCCCCGCTGAAGCCTGGGTGGCGTTGCACCACCCGCCCGAGTTCCACCGGTTCCACACGGTCTATCCCCCGGGCGTTCCTTTTGGAGAGAGCCGCGAGTTCCTGGACGGTCTGATCGCAGCCAAGCCGGCCGCCTTCGTGACGTGCGGCCACCGGCACCGGAACCGGCGCTACGACTACGGCCCGATAGTCCTGAGCGAGGTGGGCTCGACCAAGGACTACCCGGGCGTGTGGGCTGGCTACAAGGTTTACGAAGGCGGCCTGGTCCAGTTCGTACGCCGGATCTCACGACCCGACGTCATCAGCTGGACCGAGGCCACCCGCCGGGCGATGAACGGCCAATGGCACCGGTGGTCGCCCGGGGGCCTGGACGACCGCTCTTTCGCCGTCAGCTGGGCGAGGCGCTGACCCACCCGCACGGGGGCACGGCCGCAAGAGTCAGGCTTGGCCGGGCTCGCGCAAACTCTCGATACGGGCCTCGACTGCGGCCAGGCGTTCGGATGCCGCGGCGTGCAAGACCTCGGCTTGCTCGTAGAGGTCGGCGGCCGCTTCGATCCCCAGCTCACCATTGGCCAGCCGGCCGGTCACAAACTCCAGGGCCGCCAACAGCTCCTCGAATGTCAGGGACTCGAGCGGACCGTCAACGCCACACAACTTGGGATCGAAGGTCAACCCGGCGAAGCTTAGCGCCGCGCTTCGTCGCCGCCGTCCTCGACCCGGGCGGAAATGCGACCTCGCGCCACGGTGAGCTCGACTAGATCACCGGGGCCTACCTCTTCGGGCCCTCGCACGACCATCCCATCGAGGCGCCGGACCACTGCGAAACCCCGTTCGATCACGTGTTGAGGAGAAAGGGAGCGAGCGTGGCGGCCCAACGACTCGACGCGCCCGCGGCTGGATTGCACCTGCGCCGCCATCGGCCGCCGCCAATCGCAACCCTCTAGGCGCCGCCGGCACGATTGCACGGTCGGCCCCGGGTGGGCCCAGGCCAGGCGGTCCGCGGCGTGGCGCAACCGGCTGGACGCCCTTTGCAGACCGGTCGACAGAGCGCCGCTCACTCCGGCCCGCGCCAGGCGCTCCCCACCGATCTCGCCGCGGCGGTCGACACTGCGCGCCGCCGCCGCCATCAAGCCGGCCAGTTCGGCTTCGAGTTGGTGGCGGTCGGGGACGACGGCGTGGGCTGCTATCGACGGCGTCCCACACCTGAGGTCCGCCACTTCGTCGCACAGCGGTCGGTCGGGCTCATGGCCTATGGCGGAGACGACTGGTACACGACAAGATGCCACCGCCCGGCACAGCTCCTCGTCGCTCCAGGGCAGCAACGAGGTGGCATCCCCGCCGCCTCGAGCCAGGACCACCACTTCGACGTCCGGCCGGTTCGCTAACCGTCGCAGCGCTTCGATGATGCTCAACACCGCACCCGGGCCGCTCACGGTCGTTTCCTCCACGTCGAGCGGGTAGCCGGGGAAGCGCGCCGCCACCACCGACTCGATGTCCTTTCGGACCGCCGCCTCCGAGCCGCACAGGACGCCGATGACCCGAGGCAGACGCGGCACCCGGCGACGGGGCCGGTCGAGCAAACCCTCGACCGCCAGCCTGGCCCGGGTCTCGGCGATCATGGCGGCCACGGCCCCTTCCCCGATCGGGACGACTTCCTCCGCCTCCAGGACAAGTTGGCCCCTGTCGTTGCCCCACACCAGGGCGCCGACGACCAGCACCCGTTCCCCGTCCACGGCCCGGCACCGGCGCGCCACCCGCGCCGGAAAAGACACGGGCATCTGGGCCGCCCGGTCGCGCAAGGTGAAGTACGTGCGCCCCGCCCGGTAGGTCTGCGGCCGGTACACCTCCCCCTCGACCGCCACCCGCCCGATGTCGGCCAGAGAACGGGCAATCTCGCCCGCTAAGCGCACCAAGGTGAGCCTCCGGGGCGACTGGCCGCCCGCCCCGGCCGGCCCGCGCCCACCGTGCCCTCGCTCGACATCGCCGCCGGCGTCCATCGGCCACAAAGGTAGGGTCATCACGGCGTCAGGCTAGTAGGCAGCGTGCGCCAGCTAGCGCGCCCACCAGCGCCGCGAGGTCGAGAACCTCTTCAGCGCGTCCAGGTCCACCGGCACGCCGCTACCCGGCCCATCGGGTACGGCAATGGTCCCGTCCCTGCGAAGAGACAGGGGACCGGCCAGATCGGTGGCGAAGAACCGGCCCGTAGCGGACAGGTCGCCGGGCAAGGAGAAATTGGGCAGCGAAGCCAGGGCCAAGTTCGCCGCTCTGGCGATGCCGGTCTCGACCATCCCGCCGCACCAGACCGGTACACGCCGCTCGGAGCAGATGTCGTGGGCCCGCACCGCCTCGAGGTAGCCCCCCATGCGACCGGCCTTGATATTGACCACCGAGCACGCACCGGTCCGCAGAGCACTGGCGACCGCGACAGGCGACGACAGGGCCTCGTCCAGGCACAGCGGGGTGCGCAGATGGCGGGCGAGCTCGGCGTGGCCGGCGATGTCGTCATCGCCCAGGGGTTGCTCGAGGCAGGCCAGCTCGTAGGCGTCCAGCCTGGCCAACCGCTCCCCCGCCTCACCGATGGGGAGATGCCCGTAGCAACCATTGGCGTCGGCGAAGACCACCAGGGCCGGCCAGCGCTCCCGGACCGCGGCCACTGGCTCGGTGTCCCAGCCTGGCCGCACCTTGAGCTTGACTCGCCGGTAGCCCTCCTCCACCCGGAGGGCGACCTCGTCGACCAACTCCCCCAGCGAGCCCGTCAGGCCGATGGCAACGCCGGCCACCACACTCTGCGCCGGCGCGGCGCCGACGCGGCTCTGACCGCAGAGAAAATCAGCCATGCGGGCGCCACTTGCCCGCAGTTCGGCGTCGAGGATGGCAGCCTCGAAGGCAGCCTTGGCCATGTTGTGGCCCTTCACGCCAGCCAGAGCGGGCCCGACGGCGGCAACGCACGCGGTGCCGTCGCGCATTAGCGCGGGCAGAAGATAGCGCTCGGAAACGTCCTGCGCTCCTGCCGTGTACTCGGCGCTGAACGTGGGCCCGGGCAGGGCCGAGCACTCCCCCCAACCCTCGAACTCACCGGCGCCGTTTCCCAGGCCCGGGAAACGGAGGACCGCTCTTACGAGAAGGCTGTCCCGTTGGGAAAACGTGCCCGCCGCGCTGGCCCAGGTCCTGATCAGCGGGAGCGAGACGCGGACCAGTTCGAAGCCCACCAGAGCCCCCTGGTCCTGGTGGCAGGCCTGAGGGCCGGGTACCGAAAGGCTCAGGGTTGGTCGGCCCCCTGTGCGGCCGCCCACGCCCTGCTTTCCTCGACCTCGATGGCGACCACCTCGTCGACCCGCACCTGGTGGCGGCCGCCTTGAAAGGTCGAGGACAAGAATACGTCGACTATGTCGCAAGCCAGTTCCGCAGCCAAGATCCGCGCTCCCAGGGCCAGGACGTTGGCGTTGTTGTGCTGGCGTGCCAGGCGGGCCGTGTACTCGTCGTGACAGAGCGCGGCCCGGGCACCGTGTACCTTATTGGCCGCGATCTGCTCGCCTTGCCCAGACCCTCCGATCACAATGCCCATGTCGGCCCGGCCGGCGACGACGGAGCGGGCACAGGCGGCGCAGTAGGGCGGGTAGTCCACGGGCTCCTCCCCGTGGGCGCCGAGGTCGTCCACCTCGTGGCCGACCTCCCTCAAGTGGGACATCACGGCCAGCTTCAGTTGGTAGCCGGCGTGGTCGTTGGCAATGGAGAGCTTCACGGGCACATTTCTAATCGCTTATCACAGGGCGCGGACGGCGTCGTCGACGGCCCGGACGGCCATAGAGAGCAGTGACAGGCTCGGCGGAGCGGCGCCCTCGACCTGGCGGGCCAGGAGACGGGCCCGGTGCACGGCGGCTTCCCTCTGGCCGAGCCACTCCCGCGCCGCCTGCGGACCACCGGACGACGGGTGCCATCGCAGGGCTTCAGCCAGGGCCTCAGCCCGGCTGCCGGCAAGGTCGTCGGCCAGTGAATGCAGTTGCCAGCGTTCCCAGCGATCGGCCGCCGGGCGGCGTCGGAGTGCCCCCACGAGCACCGGGAGGGACAGGCCCTCCTCGACGACCGGACTGGCGTCCACCACTGCCCCCAACGGGCGACCGGCCGACCGGGCCGCCTCGGCCATCTCGCCCACCGGGGCCAGCAGAGCTAGACGCTGCGCCCTCCCGGCCACGTCGGCCGGCGCCCCGAGGCGTACGAGCTCGTTATCGAGGGGAGTGGCCCCGCCCCGGACGGCCGCAAGTACTGCGGCTGGCTCCCGGTCCTCGGCAATGACTTCACCTGGGCGCAACGCGCCTCGACGGCGCAGGTACCACCGCGTCAGCCGGTCGAGCGCGTCTGCGGCGCGCCCCCGCAACGCCGCCTCGCATGGGGCGGTAACAGACCAGCCCAGGTTGTCGGCATCATCGAAACTGGCTTCAACCGCCAGCACCTGGCGCGCCGCCCAATAGCAGCCAGCCACTTCGGCCAGCGGCCGACCCGCTTCCGCCGCCAGCTCGTGAGCCCAGATGGCTCCCATCCGGTCCACTATTTCGTTAGCCAACTCGCACGACAGAAGCTGGCGGCCAAGGGGGTGCCCGGGCACCAGGTCGGAGAAGCTCTCCCGCACCTCGGGCGGGAAATAGCGCAGGACGCACGGCACCAACGCCTCGTCCGTGGCCAGAACCGAACCTTCGATCGAGCGAGCCAACTCGCTGCGGGCGTAGGCGAACAGCACGGCGAGCTCGGGCCGGCTCAACCCGGCTCCGGCCTGCTTGCGCCGGGCCAAGTCTTCCTCTCCGGGCAACGCCTCGACCTCGCGGTTGAGCAGGCCGGCCTGCTCGAGATCGTCCAGTAGGGCTTCGTAGGCCGGCAGGTCCGCCGCGCTCGCCGCCGCCGCCCAGTCGAGAGCCACCAGCCCTCGCTCCACCCCCGCCAGCACGGCTTGGGCAACCGCTTGCTCCTCGACCTTCAGCAGTCGGTTCCTCCCGGGCGCGTCCAGGCGCCCGCGAGCGACTGCCACACCGAGGAGGATCTTCAGGTTGACCTCCCGGTCGGACATGGCGACGCCGGCCGAATTGTCCACGAAATCGGTATCGACCCGGCCGCCGCGGCGCGAGTAGCTGGCCCGGGCCCGCTGAGTTATGGCCAGGTTGGCACCCTCGGTTATCACTCGCGCCCGGATCTGGCGGGCGTCCACCCTGATCCCGTCGTTGGCGCTGTCGTCCACCTCCACGTCGCTCTCGTCGAAAGCTTTGACAAACGTGCCTACGCCACCGAAGAAAAGCAGGTCGGCAGGAGCCTGAAGTACCGCCCGCACCAGTTGCGGGGGCGTGACCGGCCCCGGAGCGATACCGAGCGCCCCCGCAGCTTCGGGCGAAAGTTGGACCTGCTTGGCCAGCCTGGAGTACACGGCCGCGCCTTTGGATGCCACCTTCAGGTCATAATCCTGCCAACTGGAACGGTCGAGCCTGCTCAAACGCAGCCTTTCGGCAAAAGACCGGGCCGCGTCCGGCGCCGGGTCGATGAAGACATGGCGGTGGTCGAAAGCGGCCACCAAACAGATGTTGCGGCTTTGGAGCATGCCGTTGCCGAAGACGTCACCGGACATGTCCCCAACCCCGACCACGCGCAAAGCATCCTGCTGGGCGTCCATGCCGAGTGCCCGAAAATGCCGGCGTACCGCCAACCACGCGCCCCTGGCCGTTATGGCCAGCGCCTTGTGGTCGTAACCGTGGCTACCCCCGGAGGCGAAAGCGTCCCCGAGCCAATAGCCCCTTTCGGCACTGATGCCGTTGGCCAGGTCAGAAAGTGCGCCGGTGCCTTTATCCGGAGCGACCACGAGATAAGGGTCGTCGCCGTCCCTGCACACCACTCCTTGAGGATGAACCAGCTTTTCGTCGGCAATGTTGTCGGTCACATCGAGCAGGGCCCCGATGAAAGCGCAATAAGCGGCTCTCCCTCGCCGGGCCCGCTCGCTGCGGTCGCCGCCTTCCTCGTGGAGCACGAAAGCACCCTTGGCCCCGGTCGGCACAATCAAGGCGTTCTTCTTGACCTGGGCCCGGGCCAGGCCCAGCACTTCTCCTCGCAGGTCCGAACGCCTGTCACTCCAGCGGATCCCGCCGCGGGCCACCAGCCCGAAACGAAGGTGTAGCCCTTCGAACGTCGGGCACCACACGAAAACCTCGGCCAGGGGGCGGGGTAGAGGCAAAAATGGCACCGAGCCACTGGCAAACTTGAGCGAGATGGTCTCGCGGCCCAGGGGCCAGTTGGTCCGCGTGGTGGCCTCCACGAGGGCGACCAGCTCCCGCAGGACCTCGTCATGCTGAAGATCGGGGACGGTGGCCAGGGCCGCCTGCATTTCGGAGCGGGCCACCTCCACCGCCGCGCCGTTCCCAGGCCCGAAAAGGGCGCGCAATAGGCGGACGGCCGCTGCTGCCGTAGAGGGGAAGGCGACGAGGGCCTCGGTCATCAGACCAGCTCGTTCAACCGCTCGTGGCCCGCCAACTGCCTGGCGGTAGGCGCAATAGGCGTGCAGGAGGTTGACCTCGTGCCAGCCCAGTCCGGCGCCGACCACGAGGCGGTTGAGCGCGCTCAGTTCGCTCTTCCCGTCGATGACGGCCTTCAGGGCATCGACCAGGAGCACCCCTCCCGAGCCGAGCTCGAAACCGGGCGCCGCCACGGGAGTACCGACACGCAGCCCGACATCGTCGATGAAGAAGTCCCCTCCCTGATTGCCCAATGCGAAATGCCAGGGCACGGCTTCTTCGGCCACCAGGCCGAAGCTCTCGACGGCACGCAGCAGTGAAGACAGCTCCACCCTGTGCAAGGCGACCCGGCGCAGGCGGAAATCGCCGGGAGCAGCGTTTCGGCCCGGGCTGAGCGCCATGTGGGCGCCTCCCCCGACCGGCCCGACGCCGGAGCGACGCGCGCCGCCAGTACCGACGCCGCCAGTACCGACGCCTGCAGGGCCGACGCCAGCAAGCCCGACACCAGCACGGCCCAGGCCGGAGCCGGCAGCACCGGGCGGGCCGGCCGGCCGGTGCCGGCGGGCGGGCGGCGGCGAGCCCTTTTCGGGAACCAGCAACCTGGACATCTCGACCCAATCTCGCGCTGCCACCACGGGCGCCGTCTCCTCGGCGTAGCCGGGAGGCAGGCTGTCCAGGAACATCTGACGGGCCGCGCCGGCCGGGGGCGCCGGCTCACCGTCACCGGCTAGGCGGTCCCCAAGGAGCAGGTCCACCTGAGCGTCGAACAAGCGGGCCCAGGCGACTGGTGGTGCGCTCATAGAGCAAGTATGTCCCTGCCACCGCGCTCGCCGCTGCACCCCACCGCGGTGCTCGGCGGCGGCAGCTATTGCGGTCAAAGGCTTAGGCGGGGCACGACCGGTCCGCTCAGGCCCGGTGGGAGCAAGCGGCGGGGCTGGCTGGCAGGGCGCACACCCTGACGGGCCTGGCGTGACTGGCGCACGTCTGCGGCCGCCGCCCAGGAGATGTCGAAGTCCTTCCCCACCACGCGTACCGCACGGACCCGACCGAGGCCCTTTTCCAGGGCGCGCTCGCAGAACATGGCATAGCCCGCCTGCGCGGTTGCCCTCGTCAGACCGCTCTCACCGCCCCGGACCACCGCCACGGCCCCCTGGCCTCGGGCGTCGAGCAGCTTGTTGGCGACGCTCCTGGCAGTCGGAGGGTGCCCTCCACGTTGCGCGAGGCTTTGGTACCCCTTGACCTCTACCGCGGTACCGCACGCCATGAGGTCAGGGGTGCGGGCGCCGTTGCGCTCGGCCACCGTGCGGACCTGGTGACCCTCAGCCGCAAGGGCCCGCGCCACCGCCAGCTCGTCGTGACTGGCACGGCGCTCTGCCTCGTCGAAGGTACCGGCGACGCCGTGGTGCCGGCACGACCAGGGCAAGCCGGGCCCGGGCCCTGGCCCCCCGGCCGAGGGCCCCTCCGGCGGATGAGGAGCGCGCCCGCCGGCGGCCGGCTGAAGAGGCAGACGAGCTTGCGGGCGTCCTTTCATCGGGCATCGACCGGGGCCGCGTCAGGACGCTCCAGGTCGATCACAAGCAGGGAAGGAAAGGCCCCGCTACGCCGCAACTCGGCATTGATCCTACGCAGGAACGACAATTCCGAGCTGTCTTCGATCGAGGTACCCCTCGGTACCGAGGCCGAAAGGACATATCGGAACTCGCTCAGCGGCAAGTCGTCGTCGTCCAAGAAGTCGTGGTCGGTCAGGTAGGCGATGACATCGCCGTCCCGGACAACGAAATGCGCCTGGTCGGGTGAGGAGACGAACCGGGCACTGCTCAACTCGCCCAGTTGCTCGGCCACTCGGCCGAGGGGCTGGTCGCTGTCCAAGAAGAGATCGACGGTTCTAGGCATTCGTCCTCCTGAGGTCTGCTGAGAGTGGCGGCGGGACCGTGCCCGGACAACAGGGGTGAGAACCGCGAATGTGCCCGGCTCAAACTGTCGGACATGATCTATA
>PMLI01000534.1 GCA_003158835.1 Acidimicrobiaceae bacterium | reverse complement strand
GGGGTTATGGTCGCCTATGTGAACCTCAACCCGTTCATAACGCCCATGGGTACGCTCACGGCCTTTCAGGGGATCGCTTATGTTTACAAGAACGGGGCCACTGTCTACGGAGTTCCGCACGGCTACCTTTACCTGGGGCAGAGCAGCATTGGTCCAATCCCTGTTCTGGTGATCGTCCTAGTGATAGTCGCGCTTATTGCCTTCTTCGTCATGGAGCGTACAACCCTGGGTAGGCGCTGGTACGCGGTGGGAGGGAACTACGACGCCTCATATCTCGCTGGGATACGGGTAAGACGCATTCGTGCGCTCGCATTCGTGGTTTCAGGCACCGCGGGCGCTCTGGCGGGAATGCTCCTNNCGTAGGAGGCACCATCGTCGGCGTTGTGTTCCTCGGTGTGTTGGTTAACGGCCTAGCCATGCTTCACGTGAATAGCTACATCCAACTGGTCATCACGGGTTTCTTCATCATCGGTGCCGTCGCACTCGCGGGGGCAATGAAGAAGAACCGGGCATAGCAGGCAAAATGCGAGTGGCGGTTATGAGGCTGAGGTTCGGGATGCAATGTGCATGGGTACGTTGCGCGTGAATATCGGCCGGCGCTGATCTGCAAAGGAGGGTTGGAACCAGTTACTAGTGTCGTACGAGGGGCGTGCTTCCCAACTAACCGAAGGGGCAACAGATGCAATTAGCACATGGCAAGAGATCGTACATATTCGCGATGATGGCCGTTCTGCTGGTGGCCCTGGTTGTGGTAGTAGCCGCGGGATGCGGCAGTTCGACCACCACCACCACGGCCGCGGCGTCGACCACCACGGTGACCGAGGCGACCACCACTACTACCGGTGGTGCGACCACGACTAGTGGTGCGAGCACCACGAGTTCTTCCGTGGCCGAGTCCAGCACCACCCTTCCCGGTGGCATGACTGCAGCAGAGCTGGAACTTGCTGGCGACTCGCCGGGCACGACAGTTCCCAACAGTTATTCCCCAACGAACCCAGCAGGTGGCAAGGCTCANNGCGGACCTGAAGGCCGTTGGCTGGAAACCGACCATCTTCGATGGCGCCGGTGACTATGCCAAGGTTGTCTCCTTCTGGCAGGAAGCGATCTCCCAGAAGTTCGATGTGATAGTTAACGCGTCGGTCCCCGTCAACCTGGTGAACGCGGTTTACGACCAGGCCAAAGCTGCCGGGATCACGATCTTCATGTATAACGGCCAGCCAGACCCACGTCAGGTCGGTGCCGTCAACGAAAACGGCGACTTGGCCACCACTCAGGCTGAGTCACTATGCAAGGCCATCAACTACACAGGCAATATCGTCCTGGGCACGCAGACGGACAACTATTGGATCAACATCATGTCCGACAACGCCCGGGCGGTCATCAAGAAATACCCCAATGTCAAGATCATTCAGGACGTTCACCCAGACCACTCGAATGACATCGACAGCCTCAAGACGATCATGACAGCTATCCTCACTGCCTCCCCGAAGGCCGGTTCGGTTGCGGGCGGCATGGGGGTCTGGGGCGATCCGGCAGAGGGTATGTCTCAGGCGGCCCAAGCCATGAAGCGGTATGAAGTCAAGGTATATGCTGTCGATGCCACGCAAGGTCTGTGCGAGCAGATGCTTCTGCCGCAGCCGACCCTGATCGCTTGTGCCAACCAGGATTATCAAGCCATCAGCACCGGCATGACACAGATGATGATCGACTACTTCACATGCGCGAATAAGGCCATGAACCAGCAGGTTACGGTTCCCGGCAAGATAATCGACACCGTTGCTGGAGCCCAGGCGCGGCTGAAGTTCCTGCAGACGGTTTCTCACTAAGTAGCACAGCCGAGTACTTCGGCACCGAGTTGATTTGCTGTGGCTCCCCGGCTTAAGCCGGGGAGCNNCCGAAGAGTGCGCGCCTGTTTTCCCGTGTAGGATGATGCGGCGTCAAGTCCACACGTCCGCCTGGAGTCCGTCCGACAGGCACTGGGTGGAGTCGGCTGGCTGGCCTGCTCCGCTGTCCCGCCCGGTCGCGAGTCACCGAACTAGCGGCACTTCAACCTCGACCGCAACTTGATGACTAGTTGCTGGGGGAGGTAGTCGGGCCGGCGGGCGGTGTCCCAGTCATCGGCACGACGGTCGTTGTCGGCATCGCCGACCTGGGATCCGTGGTCGTGGTAGTCGCCTCCATCCCTGAGAGCACGCTCACTTTGGCGGCAACGCGGGCTCGGGAAAGCCAATCTTGCCATGCAGCGTTCTTCTTGTCGGCGAGGATCGTCTTCAGGAGCTGAGACTTGACCTCGTCGAGGGTGGGCATCCTTCCGGGCGTGACCGATTCCACCTGGAGCACGTCGTAGCCATCGGGGACCTTGACCGGCTGCGAGATGTCACCAATCGACAGACTGAAGACGCTTGCCACGTCGAAGAACGTCACCTGCTCGCCCTGGCCGACTGAGCCAAGCTCACCACCGTTGTCCTTCGACCCGATGTCATCCGAGTAGCTAGCTGCCTCAGTCTTCCAGTCGGCTCCGGCCACGAGGTC
>PMLI01000015.1 GCA_003158835.1 Acidimicrobiaceae bacterium | reverse complement strand
CCGGCGCAGGTGGACCGGTTGGGCCAGAGCAACCAGCCCCCCGAGGGTGCCTTCACTGTCGCTGGCTGCCGTGGACAGGAGAAAGCCAGCGTGGGGGTCCCCGGGGACGCCGGTGTAGAGGCGCTCGCGGATACTGGCCGACGAGTACCCGCACTCCAAAGAGATCTGGCGTACGAGCAGATGGCTGAGGGTGTGCAACAGCAGGTAGCGGGCGATGGGGAAGCCTGGGCTCTGGGCCAGCTGGCGATTGGCGCGCCAACGGTTGTAGGCGTCCCGCAGCGCCACCACACGGGGATGGTCGTTCGCCAGGCCCTCCCACTTGGCCACTTTGTCTTCGTGGAGCTGGAGGAACACGCCCTCGCCGCGCTGCTCGACGGCCAGGGCCCAGGTGGGCGGCCCCACCGACAGCGGGACCCCGTTGCCGGGGCGCAGGTCGCCTCGTTCGGGGGAACTGTTCCGGGTGAAGCCGACCAGAGCCCGGACCTCCCGTAACCGGCTGACCTGTACGACCTGGTCCAATAGACCTGCGTAACCGGCAGGCACCGGGACCGGCTCAGCCCGGAAATCGTCGTCCTGTTTGTCGGTGGTGGGCCGGGCTAGCAGCCGCCACTCTGCCCCCAGGAGATCATCGGCGTCGGGCCCGTTCTCTGATGTCACCGGGCCAGCGGCGGCCTTGAGGGACTGGACGCACTCCCACACTTCCCCAACCGGGAGGTCGCGCAACGAAGCCAGGTTCTGCGCCTGGTCTATCACCAGCTGCAAGACCTCAGGACCGGGCTGAGCACTGAGAAGGGCCCAGTTGGCGGCCACCACGTCGACCAGCCCAAGCCCGTGGGGAAGGTGCAGGGCGCTGGCCGTGACTGAGAACCACAGGTTCGATGCGCCCAGGACCATCAGGTGGAGGGGCTTCCCGTAATCCTCAAAGCGCTGTAGGTGCGGGTGACGCCCTCGGCAACGGGGAAGGCTTGCCCACCCTTCGCGCCCGGCGGCGTCCTGGATGTTGCGCGACACCGGGTCGGAAGGGTGCTTTTCCGTACAGGTGACCACGACCCTGGGGCTCAGCGTGCTCGACGTGTCGCGCATCGTCAGCTGCGGCCCTTCGCACGGCAGGCCGTGATGGACGAACTCGACGTAGGGAAAGTCGTCCATGTGGCCGTCGTCGCACACGACCAGGAACCGGGCCGGGAGACAGGCTTTCCGGTTGACGGCCTTGGTCTGGGTTTGTCTCGGGCAAGTTGAGTGCACCCATTTGGCCCGGTCTGGCCGTCGGCCCCAGCGGTGGACCAGCTCGAACTGCCCGGGAGGGTCCAGGGGCCCGAGGCGGTAACAACGTGGGCAGCGGGCCCAGCGTGGGAACGGCATGACCGGTACGCCGTTGCGAGCCCAGGGGTCGTCGGACTCAGACGGGTCAGAGGGCGCGGCTCGGAGCTGGCGCACCTGCGGGCCAAGGGCCCGGCGGACCGCCTCCAACAGACGCGGCTCGGTGATCGGTGCCGCCTTTTCCGGGCTCCAGGCGTTCAGGCCGCACACGACGACGCTCATGGCCGGGAGGTCGACGATGGCGCCGATACCTCCGGTGCTGACCAAGTGGCTCGGCCGCACGTCCCCGATCCGGGTGGGGCCCATTGCCGTGTTGGCGAGCGAGCCTGCTCGCCTCATGGTGCCACCTCGGCCTGCTCGGCGGGGTAGGCCCAAGCGGGGGCGTCCGACAGGCTCCGGTCGTCTCTTTGCAGCTGGAGGATTATCTCGGCCTCCACTTCACGGAGGCTATGAGGGGCCGTCCACAGCCCCCACGGCCCGTCCTCGGGCGCTTTGAGTAGCCCGGTCACGTCCGGCCCGGTCTCGTAGCCGAGCTTCCCGGTGGCCAGGTGCTTCCGGCGGGCCTCCCACTGCTCCAACCGGTAGACCAAGCGCTTGCGCAGGTTGATGGCCGCCTGCTGGTCGTGCAGGACCTTTTCGGCCCTCCACTGGGCCACGTCGAGCAGGGCGGCCACAAAGGGGCTACCGAGGTCCACCCCGCCTGCCGCCACATTGGCCAAGGCTGCGGTCGTGCTCTGGCGCACCGCCGCCACCACCACGGCGCTCAGGCCCCGGTCGAGGGCACGGTCGCTGAACGGCGTCGTGGTCAGCCCTTCAACACGCGCCCCGAAAGTGCTGTGGTAATGGCAGAAGTCCTCAAAGTGCGCTAGGTCACGAGGACGTGACCAGTGATAGAGGGTGAAGACCACCCCGGGCCGTGCCGGGTCGCGACCGATCCGGGAAGTGGTTTGGATGTACTCGGCGGTGTTCTTTGGCTGCCCCGTTACCAACATCAGGCCCAGTCGCTGAACGTCGACGCCCACCTGGAGCATGCTGGTGGCCAACAGCACGTCGATAGGCGGGTAGCGGCCCTCCATCTTCTTGAGAGCGGTCTCCCTGTCGCTTTTGTACTCTTCGCGGAAGGCGTCCAGGGCGGCGGTGGAGTCGAAGGTTGGGTCAAAAGTGCGCTCCAGTTCACCTAGAGTCACGGCGATGCGGTCGCTGGCCATGCGGCTGGTCAGTTCCTGCACTAGGGGGCGCCGCCTTTTCGTCCGCACCCGCAGGCTGTCCAGGCGTTCGGCGATGTCGTCGTCGACTAAGCGGCGCATCCCGGCCAGCTCTCGGGTCGAAGTTGAGTAGTCCACCAGTGTCATGTAGGGGTCGGCCACCGCCCCGTAGCGGTCGAAAAGGGACTGCGCATGCTCCATGACCGATCCGACAGTCCTGATCTCGACTGACGAAAGCCTCTCCCCGGTGGCGAGCAGGACCCGGTAACGGCGACCGGGAGCCTCCGGGCTGGGGGCGGCCAAGGAGGAAAAAAAGGTTGGCCCTGCTTTTAGTACCTGAGGTGGGAACAGCGTTAGGCCCCGGGCGAAGACCTTTTCGACCTGGTCCGCGGCTCGCCGGGCCGTAGCCGTCGACGCCACAACTACCGGCCGGATCTCCCGCCCGTTCTCGGCCCGGGTGCAAAGCTGGTCTATGGCTAGT
>PMLI01000543.1 GCA_003158835.1 Acidimicrobiaceae bacterium | reverse complement strand
CACAAAGCGGTCCCGGTTGCGCACCCACTCGCCGTTTTGAAGACGGAGGTGGCGGTCGTTGTGCCGGGCCACCACGACGTCACCCACCCCGGCCACGGACCCGTCAGCTAGAGCCAAACCCTCCTCGGCCACTTGGCCGGCGGCCACCCGCTCGGAGCGGGCCAGGCGGTTGAGCTCGGCCACGATGGCGTAGTCGGCGGCGAGCATGAGCGAGGACTTGCCCGCGTTTACGTCAGCTTTCCAGGCCGCATAGCAGGCGGCCAGCATCTCTTCCCGGCTGCCCTCGGCCACCCGGCCGTGGCTGAGGTAAGCGTCCACGGCCCCGGGCGAGCCGGCCCGTAGTTCGGCACTGGACCGCCGCTCCCAGTCCTCGACAAAGCGCCGGGCCTCGGACAGCTCGGGCGGCGTTTCCCGGTCGTCGACGAGCATGGAAAAGGCCCCACCCGCGCCGACCGCGCCCAGCTGCGCGAAGTCGCCAACAAGCAGGACTTTCGCTCCCGAAGCGCGTGCCTGAGCGGCCAGGCGGTCAAGGGCAAAGGTGCCGGCCAGGGAGGCTTCGTCAACGACCAGTAGCTCGCCGGGCCTGAGTTGGCATCGCCGCACTTCGCTCTCCAGCTCGGCGGCCCGCAGGAGAACTACCGCCGCAGCCTGCGCTGGTAGCTGAGGAGCATGGGCCCGGAGCCGGGCGACCTCGGCTAGCCGAGAGGCTTCCCGATCGGCCTCGGCCAGCCACTTGGCCGTGTTCTCCGTGCCGATGCCGAGCTCGCCGGCCAGGTTGGCAGCGGCCGCCGCCGAGGGGGCCAGGCCCTTCACGCTCCCGCTCCCATGCTCGGCTTCCCATGCCGCCAAGAGCCCCGCCAGGGCCGTACTTTTCCCCGTCCCGGCCGGGCCCACGAGCAAATCGCAAACGCGCCCCGAGGTGACTATCTGTTCCACCGCCACGGCCTGGTCGGCGCCCAGGGAGTAGGTACGTCCCGGCAAACGCTGCTCGCAGGCCCGGGCCACCGTCCCGTAGCTGACCACCGGCCCGGAGCGGTCCCGGCCGGCGTCGAGCAGGCGGGCCTCGGCCTCGAGTAGCTCGGCCGTGGTGTACTGCCATGTGGTGGCAGGGGCGAACTGGCTGGTTCCATCGGGGGCGCGGAAAGCGGCCGGGACGTGGGCCAGCTCGGGCGGGGAGAGCCTTAGGGCCATGCCCAAGGCCGCCTCGACGGCGCGCCCGGACACCTTGGTGCGCTCTCCCGGTGCGAAGAGCACGCCGTGCAACTGGCGCTCCACATCGGCGTAAAGGTTGGCTTGGGTGAAGACCGAGGACTTCTCCGCCCGAGCCATCAGCGCGGCCCGGGCGACGTCGGAGAGCATGGCGCCGGTCAGGTCGTCGGCGCGCAGCGCCGGTAGGTCAGAGCGGCCGGCCAGGCTGGCCACCCAGGACGTCGGCTCGTCGCCCACCCAGGGCCGGGCTCGCTCGGACCACTCGGCCGTCATCTCGGCCACGGAGCGGTGAGCTTTCTTTAGCCGCGTCTGCCGCCAGGCGGCCCGGTGGACGACGCCGAGCTCGGCACCGGTGGGTGCCCGTCCCCGGGCTGCCTCGAACTCAACTGCTTTCTCGGCGATGACGGCCTCGATGGCCAGGGTGCGCCGGGAGAACTCGGCCACCAGGTCGGGAGGAACGCCCTCGACTTCGCGCTTGGCCACCCGGCCCGCAATGGCCCTGGTCTCTCGCCACGCCCCCCCGAACCGCTCGGTCATGAGGTCTTCGACAAGGCCGACGTGGCGCTCGGACAGGGCGACCACGAAGGGGTGCAGAGCTCTGCCATCCAGCGTGCGCCACACCCCGTCGGAGACCGTCTGGGCACGGTTCCAAACGACACAGTGATGATGGAGCTGGGCATCGCCGTCGCGGCTCTCGAAGTGCAGCCACGTGCTGGCGACGACACCTCGGACCGCTTCCTGGCGGGCGCCCTGGGCACCGGTGCGGGTGAAAAAGACGTGGTCCTCGGCCCAGGACACGACCTCAGCGAGGGCCTCCGCCATGACCTCTTCGATGGCGTCCCGGGTGGCCTGGTCCCCCATGGCCCACATGAGCGAGACGGATTTGGGCGGATGAAAGGTGAGGTCGTAGCCGGCCACCGGTGCGCGCTGCCCGGTCGAGGGCAGCCGGCCGAGGGCCTGGCCGGTGACGGGGTCGGCCAACTGGGCCAGCATCCGGTGCAGCATCTCGGGAGTCACCACACCTTCTGGCTTCACCGACCCCGGGCCGGGCCCGAGCCCGTCCAGCCCCCGGCCCAGGAACCGGCCCGGCGGCGTCCCCTTGGCGGCGTAGTAGGCGGTCGCGTCCGCCCCCAGCTCGGCCGCGCCGGCCACGCTGTCGGTCAAGTACTGCCAGGCGTTGCCGCCCATCTTGAGCGGCCGGCCCATCGTCAGCATCGAAGCGGTCACCACCGGTGGCGTCAGCGGCCCGCGTATCGGGCCTCCTGTCTTCCGGGGCCGGGGTGGCGAAGTTTCTGCGGACGTGGAAAGGCCCTGGCTGCGCCCCGCGCAGCGCCGCCCTGTGGTCCGCACTGGCCGTCGGGGCCCCGGCCCGCCGGGGCCCCGTCACCAGTGCAAGATGTCCAGTAAAGGGTTTTGAGGGTGGGAACGATCGGTACGGGCATGTGCGAGGGCACATTGCGAAGGTCAGGTTGGTGGGCAGCGTCGTTCGGCGTGGTTCGTGCTCTATGGCGGTGGTCCGCAGCCTGGAGACGCAGCTGAAGGAAACAGCGGGTCGGCAATGCGACCCTTGGAGCTGTTACCAGAGGGGCGGCTCGATCGGCCGACGTTGTGTCGCTCGGTCCGTGCCCTTGGGAAAGGGATTTGTGAACAGGCAGGTCACGATGGTCGTCAAGGTGAACAACACGAGAGGTTGGCCCGCTACCGTTACCGTCCGTGATGGAGCTTCGTGCGACGAGGTCAGGGTCAGGGCTCTGTGCTTTCTCGGCTAAGACCCTTCAAGGGATGGAGGCCCAGCAAGGACGCTGCGCACAATCCGTCGCGAGTGGTGGCGAGCCAGGCGGCGACTGGTGGGCCACCGCCGAGCACCTCGCCGACGCGGCGCAAGGTGTCGTTGGCGTCGAATTGACGACCGCGGCACGCGCAGTTCTGGTCGAGATGACCGCCGAACTGCTGACGCTACTCACCTGCTGGCCGAACACCGTCCAGCCGGCCAACGCGCTCGTCTACGCGCGCACGCGCCGGGCGAGAATGGCCCGGCACGCTGCCTGGTTCTACGGTCTGCCTCGGCACGTGCGTTGGTTTCTCGCCGGGACGGACCGGGTGCCGTCCCTCCTCGCGTTTGCCGTCAGTGCACCGACCATCGACGCGAAGGCAAGCAAGGTGTGGCGCAAGGGCCTTGCGTCACTGAACGGGCTTGCCGAGCCGGGAGAGGGCCGAGCTCCCGAGCCGTCGCCCGCTCCGTCGGAGCCTGGGCAGACGGGCCAGCCCGGCTGCTCCGATCGGAACCGCCGCCGACGCGCCAGCAGATGCCAACGCGACAGCGAGACCGCCGAGACGGCACCACGAGGGTCAGCCACAACAGCGACTGAAGCTCGTGCATGCGGGGACAGTCCCACCGGCCGGTGCCGTGGCGCCGCAGTGGGTGATCGCCCTCGGAGAGCCCGCGGCGCCAATGCGCAAGCCACCCGGTGCGCCGGCTCTTCCGCACACGGTTCCAGGCCGGCGTCATGTGGCGCTCAGGGCGGTTGCGCAGGACCTCCGACGCACGGGAGCCAGCGGCGGTCTGGATGCCGCGCGACGGTAAGCCCGAGGTCATCCCAACCCAGGACCGGAAGGTCGCCACCCCCTTACCTGTGGAGCCCCACCGCGGTGGGCCCTGCGACACGATGAGGTCGGCGATTGCGCAGTACAGGGAAGCGACCCCTGCTTCGTCGCGTGTGCACGGGCCTTCTGTCCGGCTAGGAGCTGGAAAGCAGCCTTCAATGACCGGCGCCGGGCGTGGCGTTGTCGTCGCCTACCCGTCCCGGGGTTGTCTGAGTGGCCACCGGGGCCAGCGTCCCACAGAGGCCCAGGCGGCAGGCGGTGTCCGGCGAACTGCAGGAGCTCCCAGTGCCGCCGCCAGCGAGAAATCGCCACCTCGGCCCCAGGAGTCGGAGGCCCGCACCCGCGGCCCCGACTCCGGAGGTAAGCATGCGACGGAACAGAGCGCCCGAAGAACGGGCTGGCGAAGAGCCGCTGCCGGTCAAGATGACCAGGCGGAAGCGGGGCGTACTGCCCGAGCATGACGAGGGCGAGGGGTCCGGCAGCCTCCTCGACTACGAGGCGGCGGCGGCTTACCTATGCACCACGCCCAGACATGTCCGCGAACTGTGGGCCAGGCGCCAGCTCGCCGCCATCAAGGTCGGGCGCTGCGTCAGGTTCACGAAGGGAGACCTCGACGTCTTCATAGCGGCCAATCGTGTCGGCGCCGCTCGGTCGACGTCGAGCCGGTTCCGGTAGGCGCCTGGTTCGGCGACCGCCGGTGCCCCAATTTTGTAGGCACGCAGTAGGCACGCCAGCCATCTCGCCGACTTCCAGCTCTCCGCCCAACCCCTCCCACCAGGACTTTTTCTGGAGCGGACGACGGGATTCGAACCCGCGACCCCAACCTTGGCAAGGTTGTGCTCTACCAACTGAGCCACGTCCGCGTTGTCCCCCCAAGATTAGCGCTTTCTGCGCGCCGGCGCACTCACTCGGTCGTCAGCATATGGTGACAAAATCTCGGAAACCGACTCGCACGCCGACGGTCCGGAACCCTATACATGGTCCTATCCCGGCCGGGCCCTAAAGCTCTACTTGACCCTTATTGGCAAGATGCACTCGCTGGGCTCACCTGCCACGCCGGCCTGAAGGACTTGCACTACGGCGCTGCTCAGCGGGCAGGAGCCGGGCCGGCCGGGCACCAGGACGGCGACCACCTTCACTGAAGCTCTGGGCGAGCTGCAGCTGACCGGCGTAGGAGAGTAAACGGGGGCCGACCTGGCCCCGCCCTGGCGGTGCAGGCACTGACCTTTGAGCGCCTGAGCAGCTGCGATATCCGCCTGCGTGGCGGGAGCCGGCGGCCGGGCCGCTTGCCACAGGGCGATGACAACCACAAAGACGGCGACCAGCAGAGGCACAAGGCGGTAAGGCGAGGTCATCGGCTTGCGGCTCGACATGGCACCGGCGGACCAGCCGCTTCCCGCCGAACCGGCTGGACCAGCCATGCCTCCCGCGACGGCCGGACCTGCTGTTCGGGACACTGCCCCCGCCCCCGGCGCCTCGGCCGTTCCCTCCCCGCCCGAGCCAGATGGGGCATACTCCGGCGGGAACGGCGGCGCGTCCGACCCCGGCGCCCAGACCACCCAACGCCCCAGCCCGTCGTTGAACCACGAGACCCGCCCGGACGACGCCGACCGTCGCCAGCGCACGCCTCGGTAGACCACTTCGGGCCGCGACGGGGCACTTGTGCGCCGGGCGCCGCTCACTTGAGCAACCTCGACAGGCGCCGGTCGGCTAACACCTTGCCGCCAGTTTGGCACCCGGGGCAGTACTGGAAGCTGCGGTTGGCCAGGTGCACGGAACGTACCGCCGTGCCGCACACCGGGCAGGCCTGGCCCTCCCGCCCGTGCACCCCCATGCCGGCCCGCTTGGCATCCTTCAGTTCCTTGGCCGCCTGGCCCAGGCTGCGCTGGACGGCGGAGCGCAGCGTCCCAGTCAGAGCCGAGTACAGCCTCCCCATCTCGGCGTCGGTCAGCTTGCCGGCGCCTTTGAACGGGGACAGTTTGGCCGCCCACAGGACTTCGTCCGAATAGGCGTTGCCCACGCCGGCCAAGACGGACTGGTCGGCCAGGACGGTCTTCAGCTGGCCCGGGGCGCCCGCGAGCACGGCTGCCAGCTGTGGCGGGTGAAAACCTGGGCTCAATGGATCCGGGCCGAGCCGCGCCACACCTTCTATGGTCGCCGGGTCCTCGACCAGCCACAGGGCCAGCCTCTTCTCCGTCCCCTGCTCGGTCAGGTCGAAGCCGGCACCGCTGGACAGGCCGACCCGCAGCGCCAGCGGTCCCTTACCGGGGCGGGCGCGGGCCGGGGGGACCGGGTCGCGCCAGTGCAGCCAGCCGGCCCGGGCCAGGTGGGTCACCAACCACAGCTCGCCCACCTGGGTGCATAAGTACTTCCCCCGCCGCTCCGCCCCCGCCACCACCTGGCCCACCAGCGCTTCCAGCGGCGGCCGGTAGGTCTTCAGGGCGGATAGGGAGCCGAGCTCGGCCCGCTCCACCGTGGTGCCAGCCGCCTTCTCGGCCACGAAGCGGGCCAGTGCTTCGACCTCGGGCAGCTCAGGCACCGGGCACCCGCTCCACCCCGCCTGCTAGCGCCCGCTGTGGCCGAACCCGCCCAGGCCGCGTTCGGACGGGGGCAGCTCGCTGACGGGGACGAAGGCCGCCTCGGCCACGGCCTTGATGATGAGCTGGGCGATCCGGTCGCCGCGGCGGACCTCGTAGGCGGCGTCGGGATCGGTGTTGACGAGAAGGACCTTCAGTTCGTCCCGGTAGCCGGCGTCGATCAGGCCGGGGGCGTTGAGCACGGTCACGCCGTGGCGCAGGGCCAGGCCGCTGCGGGGCTGGACGAACCCGGCGTACCCCTCCGGTATGGCGAGCGCCAGGCCGGTGGCCACGAGCGCCCGGCCGCCGCCGGGAGCCAGGGTGACATCGGCCCGGGCTACCAGGTCGGCGCCGGCGTCGCCCGGACGGGCATAGGCGGGCAGAGGCAGGTCCGGGTCGAGCTGCAGCACCTCCACCTTCACGTCGCCCCTCACGGCCTGGTCGATCCGCACGTCGTCGGCATCCACGCCGACAACGCTACCCATCATGGGGACCGGCTCCGGGAAGGGGCCGACGACCTAGGGGCGAGTCCCTAGTAGAGTCCGCTCGATGCTGGTTTGGGCCGACTTGGAGATGACGGGGCTCGACCCCGGGCGCGACCTCATCGTCGAGATCGCCACGCTGGTGACCGATGACGAGCTCGAGCTGGTGGCCGAAGGCCCCGACCTGGTGATCGCCACCGCGGCGGAGGCCCTGGACGCCATGGACGAGGTCGTGCGCCAGATGCACACCAGGAGCGGGCTGCTCGAGGCCATCGCCGCCTCCACCATCTCCCTGGCCCAGGCGACCGAACAGACCCTTGACTTCGTCCGCCAGCACGTCCCCGAGGCCCGCAAGGTCCCCCTGTGCGGCAACTCGATCGGCACGGACCGGCGCTTCCTGGCCGCCTACATGCCCGAGCTCGAGAACTACCTGCATTACCGCAGCATCGACGTGTCGACGATCAAGGAGCTGGCCAAGCGCTGGTACCCCGATGCCGTGGCTGCCGCGCCCCGCAAGGCGGGGGCACACCGGGCCCTCGACGACATCAAAGAGAGCGTCCAGGAGCTCAAGTACTGGAGAAATGCCATCTTTCGCGAAAAATCATTGCCTATTCCTACCTAACCGTGGCACCATGGTTAGTTAACCGGTCAACCAAAAAGGACCGGCGAATACGGAGGTGGAGATGACCCGTGTGATGGACGCTCCGTTCCTCGAGGACGCGCAGGGCCGCAGGCGGCAGGCCAGCCGGGCGACACGCCATGCTGTTCGTAGTCAGCTGCACGTCGCGCTGCTCGACGAAGAGGACCTCGACGACAAGGTGCTGCCCGTGGTCCCCCACGACCTCGGACGCAAGACCTCTCCCAAGCCCAAGAAGGCGCCGGCGCCGGGGCGGCGCGGTGGCTTCAAGGTGTGGAAGACAGCCTTCTGGAAGCGTCGTCGGGAGCTTTGGGCTGAGCGCAACGCGGCTGAACGGGCCATCGCCGAGGCTGAGTAGCTTCTAAGCGGACAGATGGGCGGTAGCGCGCCCAGGCGCGGTAGGTTCCTCTCATGGAATACCGTGTTCTCGGTCGCACCGGCGTAGCGGTCAGCCCGCTCTGTCTGGGCGCCATGATGTTCGGCGCCTGGGGAAATACCGACCACGAAGAGTGCCACCGCATAATTCAGCGTGCTCTCGACGCCGGCATCAATTTCATCGACACCGCAGACGTTTACTCCGCCGGTGAGTCCGAAGAAATAGTGGGCGATTTTCTAGGCACGCTGGGCCCCGACCGGCGCCAGGATATCGTGCTGGCCACGAAGTTCCATGGCCAGATGGGCGATGGCCCCAACCGGCAGGGCAATTCGAGGCGCTGGGTCATCTCCGAGTGCGAAGCCAGCCTGCGCCGGTTGCGCACGGACTACATCGATCTTTACCAGGTCCACCGGCCCAGCCCGGAGACCGATATCGACGACACCCTGTCGGCCCTGAGCGACCTGGTGCATGCCGGGAAGATCCGGTATTTCGGGTGCTCTACGTTCCCGGCTTGGATGCTGGTGGAGGCGCACTGGACGTCCGAGCGCCGGGGCCACGAGCGCCTCGCCACCGAGCAGCCGCCCTATTCGCTGCTGGTCAGGGGAATAGAAGCCGACCTCCTTCCGGTGTGCCAGCGCTACGGGATGGGGGTGCTCAGCTGGAGCCCTCTGGCCGGAGGCTGGCTATCGGGCCGCTTCGGCACAGGCAAGGAAAACACCTCCCGGCGGGCCGAACGCCTACCCGACCGCTACGACCTGAGCCATCCCGGTAACGCCGCCAAGCTCGCCGCCGTCGACCATCTCGCCGAACTGGCCGACAACTTCGGTCACAGCCTGCCCGAACTGGCGGTGGCCTTCGTCCTGGCCCACCCGGCTGTGACTTCCGCCATCATCGGCCCCCGGACCATGGACCAGCTGACGAGCCTGCTCGGTGCCGGCGAGGTCCATCTCGACCACGACGCCTTGGACCGCATCGACAAGATCGTTCCCCCGGGGCAGGATCTCAACGTCACCGACCACGGGTGGGGCCCGCCCTGGATCGAGGACGCCGCCCAACGCCGCCGGCACTGACCGGCACTGACCGGCGCTGCTGGCCGGCGGGGACGCCGTGGCTGCTCCGCCGGGCGCGCTCGACGCTGGCGCAGCTGGGGATCGACCCGCCCCGACAGCTCGTGGAGCTCGAGCGCCAGGTCGCCGCCGCGGGCAGCAGGCGTGCTGCCGAGCCAGTGTGACGCCAGTGTGACGCCCGCTGCTCACAATGGCTCCGGGACCACGGTCGTGGTCAAGGTCGAACTCGTCCCGACCGATGGTGCCGCTCCGATCGAGGCCCGCAACGTTGTGGTGGTGAGCGACCCGACCATCAAGGCGGTGACCCCAGACGTAACCAGGCTCGTAGCCTCAGGGGTCAGCGAACTCGCCACGGACGTCCAAGTTACGGCCGCTGGGATAACCAGTCCGGCCCGCCCTCCGGGCGACGAGTTTGTCTATAGGCGCCCGGCGACCACCTCGCTCGACCCGGAGGTGAGCTCGCCCGTAGGGGGAGGCCAGATCACGGTAAACGGTTCGGGGTTCGGCCCCGAGGGCACCGCCGACAGCGTCCTGTTCTGCCCCAGTGCCGCCCGCCAGGTATCGTGCGTGAAGGCGGATGACGTCGTCGTCGACAATGACGCGCTCATCACCGCAAAGATCCCACCGGAGAGCTCTTACATTAAGGCGACTCACGTGGCGGGGGGCGTCAACGTCTCCGTTCCCCCAGGTGTGTCCAACGCCCCCAATTTTGTTGCATTCAACTACCGCTGACGGCGACGCTGACGTTTCAACGGTCCGCTCCGACGGTCCAGTCGACCAGCGGCGCGGCTAGACGGCGACGAACTTGCCCTGGCCGCCACCGTCGAGGTCACCGCCCCCCGGGCCCGATCGACCCGGGCCGGCGAACTGGCCGTGCTACAACGCCAGGTCAGAACGTTCTGAGTTCCCGGACCTCGTCTCATGGTTTTGGCGGTTCCAGTCGATATAGCAACTAATGGGTAGAAGAGCGACGGTGGCCGACCAGGGGCAGCCCACCAGGTCGGCCGTGCACCCGGACCGCCAGGTCCTGGAGCGCATGTGCATGCGCAACCTATTGACGAACGCAGAGGAACGGGTGTTCTTCAAGGACCTCGAAAGCAGGTTCCTCCTAGTGAGCGCTGGTTTCCTTCTTGACCAGGCACAGGGCTGCAGCATTGACGACGTGATCGGCAAGTCGGACTTCGACTTTTTCAGTGAAGAGCATGCCTTTGCCGCCTTAGAGGACGAGCAGCGGATCATCCGTACCGGCGAGCCCATCGTGGCCAAGATCGAGCACGAGACCTTCCGCGACCGGCCTGACGCCTGGGTCTCGACCACCAAGCTGCCCTTGCGGGACGACGAGGGGCGCATCGTAGGCACGTTCGGCATCTCGCGCGACGTGACGGGACAGGTCCTGGCCGAGCAAGCCCTCGCCCATCAGGCCCTCCACGACGCCGTCACCGGCCTGGCCAACCGGCTGGCGCTCATTGACCGCCTTTCCCAGGCCCTGCTGTCACTCGACCGCACCCACGGTCGGGTCGGTTTGTTTTACGTCGACCTCGACAACTTCAAGGTCGTCAACGATTCGTTCGGCCACGACGCCGGGGACCGTGTGCTGGTCGAGGTGGGCCAGCGCCTATCCCGGATCTCGGAGCGCGGCGACACCGTTGCCCGCTTCGGAGGTGACGAGTTCGTCTTGTTGCGGAGAGCTTTGCGGGACGACGACGACGCTCGCTTGATCGCCAGTAGAGCGGTGCGGTCGATCGGCAAGGGGTTCGTGCACGAAGGCAAGGTCCTCACCATCACCGGGAGCATCGGCGTTGTCGTCACCGCCGACCCGTTGGCCGACCCTGCCACGCTGCTCCAACAGGCCGACACCGCCCTGTACCAGGCCAAGGGCGCCGGTCGCGACTGCTTCCGCCTCTTCGACGCCGACCTGCACGCCCGCGCCAGGGCCAACCACGACCTCGACGCCGCCTTGCGCAAGGCTATTGAGAACAAGGAGTTCTTCCTCCTCTACCAGCCCGTGTTCTCCCTGCAGGACCAGTCGCTCCGGGGGGTTGAGGCGCTCGTCCGTTGGCGCCACCCTGAGCGCGGGGTCATCGGCCCGGCCGAGTTCATCCCTCTGGCTGAGGTACGGGGGCTGATCGGCGCCATTGACACCTTCGTCCTGGACGAGGCGTGCCGCCAGTTGGCAGAGTGGACGAGAGGGGAGGAGTTCGCTGAGGGCTTCGTAGTCTCGGTGAACTTATCGGGACAGCAACTCTCAGACACGAGGCTGGTCGAACGTGTCACTTCTTCGATCAAGAACCACGGGATCGTCCCGTCCCAACTTTGCCTGGAGATCACCGAGACCGCCCTTATCGGTGAGCTTGGAGAGGCTGCGACCACTCTCGCCGCTCTGTCGGGGCTCGGGGTGCTGCTCGCCCTGGACGACTTCGGCACCGGTTACTCTACACTCGCCCACATACAGCGGTTGAACGTGGACATCTTGAAGATCGACCGCAGCTTCGTCGAGCAGATAACCGGCAACGACCGGGACCGTAAGATCATCGGTGCCATCACCGCCATGGCCCACGCCCTCGGGATGCTGGTCGTTGCCGAAGGCATCGAGACAGATCGTCAACTTGAGGCGCTCACGGCCCTAGGATGTGACGAGGGCCAGGGGTTCGTTTTGGCCCGGCCTCTCCCACCCGATCAGATTGCCGCGTTCAACCGTGGGACCGGCGACACCGCTTATCACAGGGCACTGGCAGGGGCGACGCGCGCTTAGGGCCCCGGCCAAGAGGAAATGCTGGGCTGGGGCGGCAAAACGGCGGTAGTCGAGGCGCTACTGCACCGGCTCGGCTATTCGCTCCAGGCCAACGCCGAGGTGACCGAGGGGGAACCTCCGTCATCCGGGGTTTAGCGGCAGGTCCGGAGCCCAGAGGTTCATTCGGACGTTAGATCGTCACTACGCGGGACGTGTGCTCGCGGGTAGGCGGACCAATGAGAGCCAGAAGTCCTCGATCCCACGGACCGCGGCAAGGAATGCTTCGAACCCGACGGGCTTGGTGAGGTAGGTGTTGGCATGGAGCTGGTAGGAGCGAAAGACATCTACTTCGGCGGCCGAAGTGGTTAGGACGATCACGGGGATGCCCTTGAGGTTGGGGTCCTCCTTGACCTCGGCCAGGACTTCGCGCCCGTCCTTGCCAGGCAGGTTCAGGTCCAGCAGCACGAGATCGGGGCGCCAAGCGGTCGCGTACTCGCCCTCCCCGCGCAGGAACGCCATCGCCTCGTCACCGTCACCGACGACAGCGATCCGATTGATGATATGCCCGTCTTGGAGGGCGGCGATAGTCATGGCGACATCAGCGGGGCTGTCCTCGACGAGAAGGATCTGGACCGGTCGACCAAGATCGTGGTTGAGCACCGATTGTCTGAGAGCGGATCCGTTCATTCTTCGACTTCCTCTCGGGCTTTGAGGGTGAACCAAAAGCGGCTGCCACCTCGGGGACCTTCCGCTACGCCGATGGAGCCCCCGTGACGCTCAATGATCTTCTTGGCGAGGGCCAACCCGATCCCACTGCCGGGATAATCCTCACGGCTATGGAGGCGCTTGAACATGCCGAAGATGCGTTCTCGGTGGGCGGGATCGATACCGATGCCATCGTCTGTCACGTTGAACTGCCAAAATGCCCCGGTCCGCTCGGCCGTGATGGTCACATGGGGGTGGGCGCCGGGGCGCACGAACTTCAGCGCATTCGACAGGAGGTTCTGGAAGACCTGATTGAGCTGCGTCGGCTCGGCCTCGATCACCGGGAGTTCCCCGACGGAGACCTCTGCACCCGTTTCGTCAATTCTGGGAGCAAGCCCGGCAAGAACTGTCGTGAGCACCTGGTGGCAGTCCACGCGTTCGCGCGACACCTCGAGCCGACCAACCTGCGAGAAGGCAAGTAGGTCGTCGATGATGCCTTGCATCCGCTGGCACCCATCCACGGCGAAGTTGATGTACGTGTCGGCGTCTTTGTCGAGTTGGCCCTCGTACCGACGGGCGAGCAGTGAGAGGGGCCCGGAGATCGCTCGCAATGGCTCGCACAGGTCATGGGACGCGACATAGGCAAACTGTGCCAGCTCTCCGTTGGAGCGAGCGAGGTCGAGGTTGGCCTTCTCCAATTCGACCGCCCGGAGAACCAACTCTTGTCCGGCCAGTTTCTCGGCCGCCCGGATAATCGACTCTCTTTCGGCCAGTTTCTGAGCACTAATATCCCGGTTGACCTCCATGGTCTCCAGGACTTGCCCATCGGTGCCCCTGCGCACCGCCCAGCGTCCGGCCACGGTGAGCGGGGTGCCGTCCCTTCGGTGCTGGACCATCTCACCTTCCCAGAAGCTCTCCCGTGCGAGCTCGGCGTCGATCTCGGCCAGGGGTACTGGGAACTGGGTACCGAGCAACTCGGGGGCGGAACGGTCGATGGCCTCGTCGCTGCTGTACCCGTAGGTGCGCTCGGCCCCGCGGTTCCAGTACGTCACGACATGCTCGGGACCTCTCCACACGAAGATGGCATCGAGCGCCATATCGAGGAGCTCGGCCTGGCTGGTCACGTCGGCGTCCTTGGATTGCCGTCCGTCCACCGCGGTCGGCCCACGTCCGTTCGGTGATTTGGGCCCAACCTCTGAGGAGGCCACCGGCAGCCAGTTACGTAGGCTTTCCCTGACCAAGGGCTCCTGAGTCTTCTCGGTTACTTGCGATCGAGCGGGATCGGGCTCTCCCCGAAGGGCACGCTCGATAACCCGCAGAAGCTCGTCGTTTTCCGCCGGCTTGGTAAGAAAGCCGGCGACACCGTAGCGGCGCGCCTCTGGTTCGGCCGTCTTGGGGTCACGACCGGTGAGGACCACGACTGGGATGTTGCCGATTTCCAGAAGCCTCAAGAGATCGATCAACTCGAACCCGTCGGCGCCAGGAAGGCCGATGTCCAAAAGGACGAGGTCGGGATGCACCGTCTTGGTCGTCGCCACTGCCCTCAACACGTCACCGACCTGCTCAACAGCGTACCCACTGGCCCGCAAGCGACGAGCGATCCCGCGCCGAAGGTCGTCGTCGTCCTCTACTACAAGTACCCTCTTGTTGCTCATTTAGCGTCTCCTGTCGTTCCCGGGCCGTGTGCTGGAAGCGTGAATGTGAAGCTCGACCCCCGAGCCAAAGGGGTGTTCTCCATCCAGATCCGACCACCTTGTCCTTCGACTAGCTCCCGGCACACGAACAAGCCCAGGCCAAGACCGGCGCGCCCGGAGTCGACATCCCCCTCCTCCTGAAAGAACTGCTCAAAGACACGACCACGGTTTTCCGGCCGCACTCCGCACCCTGAATCTTGCACGGTGACCCAGACATCGTTATCCGTGCTGGCCACCCTCACCGAGATCGAGCCGCCGGACGCCATGAACTTGAGGGAGTTATCCAGAAGGTTCGTGAGCACCTCGGTTGTACGACCGGGATCGCACCATGCGTCAGGGAGAGAAGCAGGCTCGACATAAATCCCGATACTTTTCGCCTCTGCTCGCGAACGGAGAGTGAACACGCACTGCTTCACCAGATTAGAAAGGCCAGTGAGCTCGGGTCGGAACGTGATTGCAGCGGCTGCCAAGCGTCCCATGACAAGAAGATCGTCGATCATCCGTGTGAGGTGCCGGATATTGCGCATGGCAACGTCGAGGCACTCGCGTTGCTCGCTGTCTATCCGCCCGACGGTCTCGTCAGCAACGAGGGATACAAATTGGTGGACCGCGGCGAGCGGAGTTCGTAGCTCGTGCGAAACATGGGAGAGGAAGAGGTCCTTGGCTTGGAGTTGGGCGTACCGGGTACGTTCGAGGTCGTCGAGCACTCGTTGCCGAGCGATGGCGTAGGTCACCGCCCGCGCTAGGTCCTCGGGTGCTGCAACGCCCTTGACCACGTAGTCCTGCGCGCCTAGTTTCAATGCCTCTTCGGCAAGACGGGTGTCGTTCAGGCCGCTGACGATGACGATGGGGACCCGCGGCACAGTGCTCGCGACCGCTTGAAGTGAGCTCAGTCCCGCGCTGTCAGGTAGCCCCAGGTCGAGAAGGATGGCGTCGACTCCGCCTTTAGATAGCCGGGCCAGACCGCCCCCGACGGTGTGCTCTCGTTCGACGGTAACGGCTCCGAGGAGCCCCTCTATGACATAGGACTCGATGATCTGAGCATCCGAGGGACTGTCTTCAATGAGGAGCAAGGTAGGCCCTACAGACACGGTTCACTACCCTGAAGTTGCTTCATCGTCGACCTCCCGGAGACCGTGCCCCTGTTACCGGCATAGACCGCGACGTTTACAAGGGCGTGGTGAAATTAACTCTCGATATGGTGGCTAACACCGTCGGCTCGGCATTATCCGGGCACCGTGGCATAGAAGCTCGGTGACCAGGAACGTCCTCCCGCAGCCTGGGCCATCGCAGACCAACGTGGGGCATGCCCGGGGAGGTCGTCGCAGCGATCCTCGTCCAGGGCGGAGAACCCCTTCAGCACTTCGCACACGCTCATCTGCTGGTGGGGTTTTCGAGCCGTGTTGGCAACTATGTCTAGACCTGGGTGCTCCCCTTGACTTGCACTAGCTTTCCTGTTTACCACTCTGCGTACTCAATAACGCTCAACGTGGCTTACTGGATTGGTGTCGTCCTCCACCCGGGTTCGCAATAGGGCCTTTTGGCCCTAAAGCTGGACCGCCTTCTTGCCAGGTAGACGTCTACGGGCTCAGCGACCGATGGAATGGAGATAATTTCAGATCATCACAAAACCGCTACAGCGAGAAGGTGCCCAACGCCGGGCGGGACCTGAAAAAAGGCCGGCCCCGCGCCCTAACCGAACCAGGCATCGGGCGGTAGCGTGAGCTCGCTCCGGGCCGGCATCCGCTCCCACGGTCCCGGTACCCCGAAGAGGTACCCCTGGGCGCTATCGCAGCCGAGGTCGACGAGGATGTCGGCTTGACCTTGTCGCTCGACACCCTGGGCGAGCACGCTCGTGCCCGAGGCATGGACCAGGTAGACCACAACTGAGACGAAGGACCTTACGGTGTCGTTGTCCTCGACGGTCCCGATAAGGGACCGGTCCAACTTGACCACGTCGACTGGGAGCTCTTTGACGTGGTCAATTGACGTCGAGCTCAGCCCGAACTGGTCGACGGCCACCACGAAACCGTGCTCGCACACCGCTGCCATCCGCCGCTTCACGCCAGCCGGGTCGGCGACGAGCGCCGCTTCGGAAATGTCGATGCCGACCCGGTCAGCGGCTACGCCGCAACGAGCGACGGTGCTAGTCAACAGCTCAAGGAAGCCGTCGTCATACATCTCAGCCGCGGACATGTTGAACCACAAGCGGCCCAGCCGATGGCCCAGGTGATGATCGAGCGAGCCGAGGTCAGCGGTCACCGCTTCCACCATGGCCAGGTCGGTTTCGGCCAGTAAGCCCGCCTCCTCCAAGAGATGGAGGAACTGCGCGGGAGCGAGGACCCCCCGGTACGGGTGGTGCCAGCGCAGCAAGCTCTCGGCTGCTAACACGCGGGTGGTGTCGCGCATATCGACCACCGGCTGCAACAGCGGGCGGAACTGCCCCAACCGGGCTGCATCCCTCACGTCGAGGGGCGAAGCGGTGGGCTCCCTGCCCTTGGCGGTCCTCAGGGAACCGTCCATCGAGCTGTCTCGGACACGCATAGGCGCACCACCCACGACCTCAGTGGCCATGAAAAGCCACAAGCAGTAATTATATGACCACAAAGCGCGCAGCGCAAGGGCAAGATCGGGACGCCGCCACAGGCGGGCCAGAGGGAAAGCCGGCCTGCGTGTGTCGGGCCACGGCTTCGGACGACGGCGGCGCAGCCGTGGCCGGTCTCTACTTGGCCCCAGGCCCCTGGGTTACGGAGCGAGGCCCGCCGGCGGAGGTTCGTTCAGGAGCAACCAAAACATACCGAGCGTGCCCACGGCGTCGGCAAACGTGGCGAAGTTCACCGGCTTGCGCACGTAGGCGTTGGCACCAAAACGATAACCGGCCAGAACATCCTCCTGTTCCTTTGACGAGGTGAGGATGACAACGGGTATGAGCCGGGTCCGCTCGTCGGCGCGGATGCGGGAGAGCACCTCAAAACCGTCGACCTTGGGCAGCTTGATGTCGAGCAGCACGAGCGCGGGTAACTGCTCCCGTGGCGCGTGGTCGTTGAAGAGGTGCTGCAGGGCCTCGGCACCGTCGCGTGCGACAACTATCTCATTGAGGACGTTGTTCCTCTTCAGCGCCCGGACCGTGAGCGCCTCGTCATCTGGGTTGTCTTCGACCAGTAGGACGTATTTCCCTCTCATGGGGCCACCTTTGGGTCGAGAGTGAAGTAGATGGTTGCTCCCTGGTCGACCGCGCCCTCGGCCCAGGCGCGGCCACCGTGGCGCTCCACGATCCGACGGACGCTGGCCAAGCCGACACCGGTGCCGGCGAACTCGGTGGTTGAGTGGAGCCGCTGGAACGGCTGGAACAATTTAGCGACGTAAGCGGGGTCAAAGCCGGCGCCGTCGTCGCGAACATAGCAACACAACGGGGCGTCGTCGACCGCCACCGTTCCAAACTCGATGCACGCCTCGCTGCGGTGGGACGTGAACTTCCAGGCGTTCCCCAGCAGGTTTTCAAGCACAGTACCGATCAGACGACGATCGGCGGTTGCCCAGACACCGTCTTGGACCACGAAGCGGGCTCGACGGTCGGGTTCGCGGTTAGCGAGCCCCTCGGCGATACTGGCGACCTCGGCGCTGAGGTTGACCGGCTCGAGGTGCATCTGGCTGCGGGACACGCGTGAGAGCTGAAGAAGATCGTCGATGAGATGGCCCATCCGTTCGCTTGCGGCACCGATACGTTCTAGGTAGGACCGCCCCGGTTCGTCGAGACGCTCGCCGTACTCCTCTAGGAGGGCCTGACTGAACCCGCTCAAGGCCCGCAGTGGCGCCCGTAGGTCGTGGGAGACAGAGTACGTGAAGGCCTCCAGGTCCCGGTTCGCATGCACCAGCTCGGCGGTGCGCACCTCGACCCGGGCCTCGAGCCCA
>PMLI01000090.1 GCA_003158835.1 Acidimicrobiaceae bacterium | reverse complement strand
AGCCAGTAGCCCCTGCCGTCCGGTGCCCCCGCCATCCCGGCCGTGGCCGGGAGCAGTACCCGGGCGCCGGTGGACCCGTAGAAACGGGCGTCACCGTACGCGAAAATGCCGCCGTCGGCGGCGGCCAACCAGTAGCCCAGGCCGTCCGGCGTGGCGGCCATACCGACTATGGGCTGGTTGAGCCGGACCGACCCGGTAGAGCCCAGGAAGCGGGCGTCACCGAAGGCGAATATCCCGCCGTCCCTGGCGACGAGCCAGTAGCCCCCGCCGTCGGACGTGCTGGCCATGCCGACGATGGGCTGGTTGAGCAGCCGCGAGCCCATGGACCCGAAGAAGCGGGCGTCGCCGAAGGCGAAGATGCCGCCGTCTGAGGCCACCAGCCAATAGCCACCCCCGTCGGGAGTGGTGGCCATCCCGACAATGCGGCTCTTGAGCCTCAGGCCGCCTGACGAGCCCCAAAATTTGGCATCCCCGAAAGCGAACACGCCTCCGTCCGAGGCCACCAGCCAATAGCCGTCCCCGTCCGGCGTGGAAGCGGCCGTGACGATGGGACGGTTCAGCTTCTGTCCTGACAGGTCGCCCAGGGGCCGGGTACCGAAATCCATCACCGCGCCGTCCGCCCGCACGACCCTGTAACCGGGGGCCGGGGCCGGCCTAGGCGTGGTGGTCGTCGTCGCCGGCTTGGCCGTGGTGGTCGTCTGCGCCGGTTTGCCCGTGGTGGTGGAAGTCCCCGTCGAGGTGGTGGCGGGCGGGACCGTCGTCGCCGTCGTCGTCGTCGCCTTGGTGGTGGCGGTCGCGGCGCGGGCGGGACGTGGACCGGCCGAGCCGGACAGACACGCCACTGCGGTGGCGAGGGCCAAACCCATGGACAGCTTCGAGCCCCACGACCCGTTTGCCCTTTTAGCCTTCTTCCACCTGCACTTCGCCACCACCGAGGCCCAGCGCGGCACCCGCCGCTCGGTCAAACCGTGCCCTCCTCAGATAACGCCCTCGCTCAGTGCGTTACGCACCCAGGGAATAACCTCGTCCAGCATCTCCTCGAGCGTCGTGGTGGCTTCAAAACCTAAAACTTCCTTCGCCTTGTCCACCGAAGGGGCCCGCTTGGCGACATCGTGCTCAAAAGGAGTGTCGCTCACATAACGGAGCGCCTCCTCGGGGCCGCGGACCTTGCGCCAAATCAGGGCGGCAAGATCGAGGACTGTCGTCGAGGTTGCGGTGGACAAATTGAAATCCTGGTTCATGGCCGCGTCGTGCTCCATAGCCGTCACGATGCCCCGCGCAAGGTCCCCGCCGTAAGTATAGTGCCTCACCTGCGAGCCCTCACCGAGTATGTGCAATGGATCTTGGCCGAGTAGGACTTTTTGCACCAGGTCGGGCACGACGTGGCTCATGGCCAGTTTGACGTTGCCCGAAAGTACCTCCACGTCACCGAGCGCCCGTCCCTCGCCGACGCCGACGCAATTGAAGGGCCGCAGGATGGTGTACGGCAAGGCGTACTGGTCCCACCCCGCTCGGGCAAAATACTCCACCGCCAACTTCTGGAAACCGTAAGACGACAGGGGGGGCGGCACCTTCCGCTCGTCTCCCTCGACCGAAGGCCAGCGGTCGGTTGACTCGAAGACCATCGACGAGCTCAGGTAGGTCACTTTCTTCAGACGGCCGGCGCGGTGGGCGGCGATGGCGGCGTCCACTGACGCAGCCATGATCCGTTCGTTGGTGGCGAGCAGGTCGTAAGCGTAGGTGTGGAAGTACGAGATCCCGCCGATCATGGCCGCACCGGCGATGAAATGGTCGCAGCCCGAGAGGAGATCCTGGAGCAGGGCCGTGTCGCGGCAGTCTCCCTCCACGAAGCGGTAGGCGGGATGGGCGTCATAGGACTTGCGCACGGGGCCGTACTTGGACAGGTTGTCCACGCCGATGACTTCGTACTGCCGACGCAGGAGCTCCTCTATTACATAGCCTCCGATGAAACCGGCTGACCCGCTCACAAGTACCGTCGTCATGGTTGTTGGTCTCCGTTCGTGTCCATCAGTTTGCGCAAGGCGGGCACGGTGAGCTTGGGCCCGAAAGCGAAGCGGTACCAGCGCAGGTACGCCGGCAGCCACTTGACCACTTTGAAATGCGAGACGCCGAAGGTCCGGTCGAGCCAGATGGTCGGCACCTCGGCCACGGGCAGGCGCAGGCGCCGGGCTTTGGTCACCAGCTCGAGGCCGACCTCGAAACCCTTGTCGCTGTGAATTCCCACTGCGTCCACGAAGCGGCGGTCGTACGCCTTGAACGAATTGGTCGGGTCCCAGGTGCCGACCCGGGCCAGGACCCGCAAGGACGCGCCGGCCGTGCGTGACATCAGTCCCTTGAGGAGGGGCCCGCCGACCTGCTGGCCGCCTTTGGAATAGCGCGACGCGGCCGCCACGACCACGCCCCGCTCGACCAGGCGGGTGAGCTGGTCGATCTGCTGGGGGTCGTCACAACCGTCGGCCATGGTGACCACCACCACGTCGGCTAACGCGGCCTCGAAACCGGCGCGGATGGCCCGGGCCGGGCCAGGGCCGTGATTGTTGAGCACGAGGCGTACCCGGGTGTCCTCCTGGGCGTATTTCTCGACCCACGGCACGGTCGAGTCTTGGCGCGAGTCGCAGACCACGAGTATCTCGCACGCCAGGCTCACCGCTTCACCGATGAGTGCCAGCGCGCCGGTGATGGCCTCGCCCTCCTCGCGGGCGGTGACCACCACCGAGACGCGGGGCTTCAAACCCGGGCTCCTTGGCCTCGGATGTCCCAGATGTCGACCACGGGCTTGGCAGTGGGCAGTTCTGCGTAGCGGCGGTGAGGCGCACCGATGACTAGCAGGTCAGCCCTTTGCATGACATCTTCCAGAGGCACCAGCGCGGGATCGGTCTTCACGTAGGGGTCAGTGCACAGCACGTCGGCCGCCTTGAAGCGCAAGATGCGCTTGAGCTTGTAGGCGAGGCTGGACCGAGCGTCGTCGCTCTCCCCTTTGAACGCCATGCCGAGGATGCCGATCGTCATGGTGGACAGGTCGTAACGACGGGACAGGCGGTCGACCACGTAGAGCGGGAGGCCCTCATTGACCATCATGGCGGCGTGGCCCAGCATGAAGTTGTTGTTGTTGAACGCCGCCAGCTGCATGGTGTCCTTGAGCAGGCAAGGGCCGGCGGCAAACCCCGCCGCCGGCAAGTCGGCTGCTCGTGGGTAGTGCTGGGTCACCCCCTGGCGGATCCGCTCGTAGTCGAGCCCGAAGTCGTTGGCCATCATGTAAAGCTGGTTGGCCAGCGCGAACTTCAGGTAGCGGTAGGCGTTGGTGTAAAGCTTGGCCAGCTCCGCCTCCTCGGGCAGCAGCTCGACCGTCTCACTGACCAGGACCTCGAAAAGTTTGCGGGCCCGCTGCACCGCCCCCGGGCTCCGGGCCGAGACGATCTGGGGCAGCTCGAAGAGCTCGGTCAGGGCCTTGCCCTCGGCAATCCGCTCGGGACAGAAAGTCACGTCGATGTCGACGCCGAGCGCCGCCAGGCGCCTCTCCACCAGCGCCGTCACCCCCGGGTACACCGTGCTGCGCAGCACCAGGAGCTGGCCCGGGCGCAGGTGGGGCGCCAACGCCTCCACCGCCGCCGGCACCACGTGGGGGTCGGGGTTGAGGTGCTCGTCCACCGGCGTGCCGATGACAACCACTACGTGCTCGGCGCGGGCGACCACGGCTGGATCTGTCGTCGGTTTCAGCCGTGAGCTGCCGATCACCCGTTTGAGCAGATCCTCCGCTCCGGGCTCGTCGAAGGGCATCACCCCCGAACTGACCATGTCCACGGCGATGGCGTCCACGTCGTAGATGGCGACCTGCAGGCCCCTGTCGGCGAAAGCCAAAGCGAGAGGTAGCCCGACGTGCCCGCAACCTCCTACGACAACGACGTCTACGTCAAACCCCACTCCATCTCCTAGTTGCTCTTGACGGGCTCTTCGAGCTCACTTGCGTTTGACGGTCGGTGCTGCAGGACCGGCCCACCGGAACCACGATGTGGCCCCGCACGCGGGGGGCCGGCCGAAGCGGAGCCTAGCAGGGAGGGGCCGGGGCCGGGCCCGGCCCGGCCGGCGCGTCTGCTTGCTCAAGGGTGCTTATGGGCGGGAACCTGCCGTCCACCACCGGGGTGGGAGCATCCCGGCCGAAGAGCTCGACGACCCATCGCCAGCGGGCCCGCCAAAGAGCCCGGCGGACCGCCAGCCCGGCCTGGTTGCCAGCCGGCGGGTGCACCTTCAAGGACAGGTAGGCGGCGCCCCCGACCGGGATCGGCAACCAGAAATTGACCAGCCGCCAGCCGATGACGCCCCAGATGGCGATGGTCCTCGGGGTACCGAAACCGACCAGGATGCTGCTCACAGTGGCTTCCACCACGCCCAGACCGCCGGGCGTGATAGGCAAGGCGGCGGCGATATTGGCAACCCCATAAGCGATGAGCAGTGCCACCGGGTTCACCCATCGCCCGAAGGCGCCCACGAACAGGAAGAGCGAACCGACGTCGAAGAGCCAGTTGGCACTGGCGAAGAAGACCGACTTGCCCAACTGGCGCCGGTCCGTGGAGAGGTCCTTGACCCGGGCGACCAGCCGGGCGAAGAGCCGGGGCAGCGTCTCGGGCTCTAGAAAAGGCAGCTTGGCACCGATGGCCCGCACCAGTTTGGCGGCGCGCTGGTCGCCTTTGGTGAACAGCACCACCAGGCCGGCCAGGAAGGCCATGAGCACGACCCCGATGACCGCCACGAACAGGTACGCCAACTGGAAGCCGTAGAGCGGCAACGACACGATGAGCGCCACCAGGAAGATGGCGTTGAGCACCACGGCCGACCCAAGCCCTT
>PMLI01000576.1 GCA_003158835.1 Acidimicrobiaceae bacterium | reverse complement strand
CCCAATCGGGAGCATACATCAACGTACCCGCTATGGTGGGCACACAGAGACCATCTCCGAGTTCTATGTTAAGAGCATAGATGATCTCAAGGTCCTGCAATACGTCGAAGAACATATGAACTATGTCCCAGACTACGGCTCCTTCGTCATCGAAAGGGAATACATCGGCGACGATGGTATTGCCATCGTTTCGGCCCGGGCAACGCCTTTGACCACCCTCTTCATGGAGTATATGGGACTGGCCGGCTTGATCTATGCGCTGGCTGATTATAAGGCAGAGATCGAGGCGCTGATGGAGGTCATGCACGACAATAATCGGCGTCAGCATGAAGTCCTCGCCGCAAGCCCAGCCGAGCTCGTTATCATATACGAGGATACGTCGACCACCACTATTAGCCCGAAGCTCTATAAGCAGTACTGCAGTCGGCAGTTGGATGAATATGCCGACATCGTGCACCGGGAGGGGAAGCAGTACTTTGCTCATATGTGCGGGAAGCTGAAAGGGATGCTGCACCTTATTAGGTCCAACCGGATGGATGGGATCGACTCGCTCTGCCCTCCGTCGACCGGGGATGTTTGGGCTGATCAGGCGCTAGACATCTTGAAAGGCAAGACTGTTATGGGTGGGTTGGACCCGGCGAAGTTGCAGGCTTCGAGCCCCAAAGAAGTTGAGGAATATGTTCGGTACGTCATGGGGAGAGCTGCACCGTGCCAGGACCTCATACTCAGCACTGGGGACGCCACGCCGTACGGGACCGCACTTGAGAGCCTCCGCTCGGTGACGCGTGTGGTTGAGGCCGGGCCGCTTTCCTGACAATGAAGTCAGCTGGGTGCAACCTCGACAGGGTGCCGCGGCCCGGGTGACCGATAGCGTGGCCGGTCCCATGGCCCCGGGGGGAACACCTGGTCAGCTAGGGAGCCATGCTGGCGACGGCTCTATTGCTTCGTGAGGGTGCTGTAGCTGAGCGTCGTGAGGTACTGGCGCGTGGTGGATTGGGCAACGGGCTTGTTGTAGGCAACCGCGAACTTGCCCCCGCCCAATCCCTGGACCACGAAGCCGGCCCCGATGCCGTTGTGGCCGAAGCCCGTCGCCACCGGCGCGGACCAGTGCCCGCCGCCGTCGGAGCTCCAGCTTACGACCAGGCCCCGGTTGTCCACCCACGCGGCGTAGATGGCACCGGTCGAGTCCGGCGAAGAGGCTGACCGAAGAGGCGCCCCCGCTCGAAACCGTTGTCTCGTCGGAAACCTCGACCGGGGCGCCGAAAGCGTGGTTGGCCACGTCGAAGCGGCGGTAGACGAGAGCCAACTGCGACCCCCGGGCCAGCCCGGGCCCCTCCTGGTCGAGCTCACCGATGCCGCTCGGGCCACCGGCGAGCACGGGATTGCCGGCCGCGCACGACAACAGCTTGAAGCCGCTGCCCGGCCAGGTGGCCGAGTCGTTCAGCGCGCCGGCCGTGCTCGTCTGAGCCAGGCCGCCGATGGCCGAGCCCCAGCTCACGGTGGTGAGCGATTGGGGGCAAGTGGCGTCGTCGCCGCCCAGGGCGATGCCGACGACGACGTCGTCCCCGGCGGGTGAGGGCACCGGTGGCCACGACCTCTATGCCGGGTGGCACGAAGTTGGGGACGCGCGTCGGCAGCCCGATCCCGAGGTTCACGTACTGCCCATCTGCGAGCTCACGAGCGACGCGCGCCGCCAGCTGGTCCCGCGATAAGGTCATTTTGGTCGTAGTTCCAACGGGCGGGCACGGACCGTCCTGCGCTCGATCCGCTTTTCGGACGTCGGACCGACCTCGATGACGCGTTGGACGAAGATGCCAGGCAGGTGGACAGAGTCCGGGCCCAGCCCACCCGGCTCTACGAGCTCCTCGACCTCGGCGATGGTCACCCGCCCCGCCATGGCGCACAGGGGGTTGAAGTTCCTGGCCGACTCGTGGAACACCAGGTTGCCATAGGCGTCTCCACGGGCAGCACGCACGAGGGCGAAGTCGGTGACTATGGCCGTCTCGAGAACGTAGGGCCGCCCGTCGAACGTGCGCACCTCTTTGGCCGGGGATGCCACCAGCACCGCGCCATCGGCCGTATAACGCCGGGGCACACCCCCGTCGGACACGGCCGTGCCGACACCGCTCGACGTGTAAAAGGCGGGGATGCCGGCGCCGCCGGACCGGAGGCGTTCGGCCAGGGTGCCCTGGGGGACAAGTTCGACTTCGAGGTCGCCGCTCAGGAACTGTCGCTCGAACTCCTTGTTCTCACCGACGTACGAGCTTGTCATCCGCGCCACGCGGTGAGCCGCCAAAAGCAACCCGAGGCCGAAGTCGTCAAGACCACAATTATTGGAAACGATATCGAGCGCCCCCGGGCCGGACTCGAGGACGGCCGAGATAAGAGTTGTCGGGACGCCGCAGGTCCCGAAGCCACCAACGGCGAGCGACGCGCCGCGCCCGATGTCAGCGACCGCCGCACGGGCCGAACTCACGAGTTTGTCCAATGTCCACCTCCCCCCACGTCGCACACAATAACCGTCACACCGGCTCCTGTTTTGTGTTGGAACGTTGGAAAAGGTGAGGACGGCCGAAGGTCGCCTCAGCGCTCTAGCGGGCGGGCAGGGCCGCCTTGTCCAGCAATGTTACCCAGAGCAGCTTCGCCAGCGAGGCACCCATGACGACAGTGTTGTCCTCGACGTTGAGCACCAGGCTCCCGTCAGGCCCTTGAGCCGTGACCGTCGCCTCGCACCCGGGAAGAAAACGATGCTCCTCGAGGTACACCAGAGCTTCAATGTCGAAGTTGACCAGTTCCATGACACGGGTGAGGTGGACGCGGTCGCCGACGCGGGCGTCGGCCAGCAGGGTCGTCTCTACGGGTTGGTAACCCGAGCCGGGGATCGGGTAGCCGTGGGGGCACGTGGTCGGGTTGCCCAGCACCTGGACCAGGAGGGCTTCTACTTCGTCGGAGATGACGTGCTCCCAGCGGTCGGCTTCGGCGTAGACCAGGTGCCAGGGGAGGCCGATGACGTCGGCTAGGAGCCGCTCCGCCAGCCGGTGCTTGCGGACGACGCTTATGGCCAGCTCCCGGCCGGTCGGCGTGAGGCTGATGGCATGGCCTTGGACGTCTACGAGGCCCTGGTCCCGCAGCCGGTGCACCATCTCGGACACCGTGGGCGCGGAATGCCCGACCCGCTCACCCAGGCGGGCCTGAATAACCGGGCCGCCCTCGTCTTGGAGATTGGAGATCGCCTCGATGTACTGCTCGGTGGGCGGATGGACACCGGGGTCGTTGGGTGGATGGACGCTTGGGCGGTCACCGCCGGATGGCATACCTGAAAGCGTAAGTTTTCCCAGGTGCCCCCGGGCATGGCCCTTGTGCTCGGTTTACCCGGGACGAAGGACCTTATACGAGCTCGAAGGCCGGCCAAAACGGGTGACTTCGGCCTGGCGACTCCTCCGGGCGCTCCGGAGGCGGGGAACCCGGGGGCACCTGTGCCCTTGTGGTCGGGCCGGCGCTCTGGCTCTGCACACCTATGCGGCCCGCCAGCAGCTGCATGTTTGGGTTGAGGTCGACACGCCGGGCTGGCGGCCGCCGTGTACGGGGGCGACAACCTTGGTGACGGGATGCCCTCTTACCTGGCCCCGTTGGCGATGTCCGCCCCGGCTCCCTGAAACGGGGCGCCGCCGTCGCCGGCGAGGGAGCCAGCGCCATCCGGTCCGTCCACCAAGTGCTCGGCTCGGTTGCGGGCTGACACACCGCGCAACGTCGCGCCCCGAGGGCCGGCGCCCCCGCCCGGGCCGGCCAGCCGGGCCGCCGGTACCGGCTCAGTCGCCTCCATGGCGCAGAACGTGGCCGGCGCTCGTATTGTTCCAAGTGCCTTGGTCGACGACGAGTTGGCCATTTACGTACACTTTGGCGATCCCGACGGGCAGGCGGTTGGGCTCGGCGAACGTGGCCGTGTCCGCCACCGCGCCGGCCGAAAAGAGGACCAGGTCGGCGGCGTACCCGGCTTTGACGTAGCCGCGACGGGAAATATAAAAGCGGTCCGCCGGCTCGCCCGACATTTTGCGGACCGCGTCTTCAAGGTGCAGGGCCCCTTTTTCCCTGACGTAGCGCCCCAATACGCGCGGGAAGGTGCCGTAGAAGCGCGGATGGGGCCGCTCGGACAGCGCGTCCCATGCCATGGCCACCCCGTCTGAGCCGACGATCGAGGCCGGGTGGCGGAGGAACTCGACCATGTCCTCCTCGGTCCGGTAAAACATGGCGACCTGGAGCGTGTTGCCATAAGCCTCGAATAGCCGGAGCACCGTCTCGCACGGCTCACAACCCCAGGCAGCCGAAAGCTGTTCGATGGTGTGGCCCGGCGACTCGTGGTCACCGGGCACCGACTGCGTGACCAGGGCCCGGTCCCACATCCACGGAATGCCCCCGTACCCGCCCTGAGATATTTCGGACAAGGCCCGCCGGCGCGTCGCCTGGTCGCTGAGCAAACCTCTGGCCTGTCCCGGGCCGCCGATTGTTAACCACGTCGGCAGGTACTGCGCCAGGGACGACGCCGATGCGTCGTAAGGGTAGACGTCGAACTGGACGTCGGTGCCCTCACGACGGGCCGCGTCGAAGAGGTCGAGCGAGGCGCCGGCCGACCCCAAGAGCGCGGATCGTTGATCGCCACGTGCGAGAACTCGACCCGGGCGCCCGAACCCTACCGATCTCGATCGCCTCGGAAATGGCGTCCCGCTCCTTGCCAACCGTGCCTCGAGCATGCGTCGCGTACACGACATCGTGGCGGGCCGCCACCTTGGCCAGCATCGTTATCTCGGCCGGCGAGCCGAACATGGACGGAACATATGTGAGCCCGGTCGTAAGACCGAAACGCACCCTGCTCGAGCGTGCCTTCGAGCAGGTTGCAGATCTGCCGGCTCTGGACTTCGTCGAGCGGCCCGTCGGCGTTACCGGCAACGGCAATGCGCAACGTGCCGTGTCCAGGTCGGTCCGGGCCCGGGTGCCTTCCGGAAGTGCCCCCACCGCGACGATCACGCCGTCGCGCACAGCTGCGTCAGCCCGCCGCGCCGGCCCGCCCGTGCCGTCTACGAGCGAGGCATTGCGCACCAGGAGGTCAACGTCCATTTACGCACCCGGGCCGAGGGCGGCGTGCCGGTGGGCGGCTCACAAGAGCTCTCCGAGCGACTTGCACGCCCCCATGAGCGCCGCGCCCATCGCTCCGACGATCTCTTCGGTGACCCGCCAACGGGGCCCGGAGGTACTGATGGCTCCAATGGGCCAGCCGTCGTCACCACAGAACGCGGCGGCGACGCAAACTGTGCCCATCTCCGGGGCGGCCGAACAGGCGGCCCGGGAGCTGGCGGTCAAGCAGAGCATACCTCGGCGGGGCCTGGCTGAAGATCTGGCCGGCACCTTCGTATACCTCGCTTCGTCCGACAGCGATTTCGTCACGGGCCAGGTCGTCGTCGTCGACGGCGGGTGGGTTAACGTTAACTACTGATGGGGCCGGTCAGCTACTGATGAAGCCGGCCGACCGGCGTCCGGGCCGTGGAGGGGCACTGTGAACTTCATCTTTCGCGAAATTGAGGATGGCCAGAGCGTCATCGGCACCAGCATGTTGGGCGGGGACTTCGAGCTCCCTCGCCTTGTCCTCAAGCGCTCGGCGCTCGAGCACAACATCGCCACCATGGCGAAGTTCTGCGCCGCCCACCACGTCTCGATCGCACCGCACGCGAAGACGACGATGGCACCGGGCATCCTCCGTCGCCAGACCGAAAGCGGTTCCTGGGCGATGACGGTGGCGACGATGCAGCAGCTGCGCGCCTGCGTCGCCTCCGGGGTCACCAGGGTGGTTGTCGCCAACGAGATCGTCAACCCCCGGGCCGCGGAGTGGCTCGGCCGCACCCTCGCCGCACACGACGGAGCGCTCGAGGTGTTCTGCCTGGTGGACTCGGCCGCGGGGGTCGCCCGCCTCTCCATGGGCCTACGGGCCAGCAGCCTGGAGCGCCCGCTCCCCGTGCTCGTGGAGCTCGGGACAGCCGGTGGCCGGGCCGGGGCCAGGTCGATCGACGACGCCGTGCGGGTGGCCCAGGCGGCGGCAGAAAGCGGGGTGCTGAAGCTGGCCGGCGTGGAGGGCTTCGAGGGGATCCTCGGGGGCACGCGGTCGCCTGACAACCTGGCCAAAGTCGACAGCTATTTGGGGCAGATGCAGGACCTCGCCTGCCGCCTCGAGGCCGACGGGCTGCTCGAAGACGTGGGTGAGGTGGTCCTGAGCGCGGGTGGGAGCACCTTCTTCGACCGCGTCGCCATCGCCCTCGGCGCCGTCGCGCTCAGGTCGCCCACCCGGGTCGTCCTGCGCAGCGGTTGCTACGTCACCCATGACCACGGTAACTACGGAGGTTCGGCCCCGCTGGCGAGCGAGCCCGGCCACCCGGGTTTCGTACCGGCACTCGAGCTTTGGAGCGAGATCATCAGCACTCCCGAGCCGGGCCGGGCCATTGCCGGCTTCGGCCGGAGGGACGCGCCTTTCGATGCCGGCCTGCCGGTGGCGTTGGCCCGGATCCCGGCCGGTGAGACCGGTGTTCCCGTCCCCATGGTCGCCTCGGTAACGGGACTGAACGACCAACATGCCTATCTCGAAACGGTCCAGGCCCCGGAAGTGAAGGTCGGCGACCGCCTGATCTGCGGGATCCGCCACCCGTGCACCGCCTTTGATAAGTGGCGCAAGGTACCGATGGTCGACGACGACTACCGGGTGGTCGAGATCATCGAGACGTTCTTCTAGACAGCCGGGACCGTTTCTGGACAACTGAGCTCGCGTCATCGAGACGGCGAGCATTTAGAAGCAGAAAGAGGCACGGGCGTCATCGTCAACACGCTCAGCCCTGGCATGTTCCCCTATACGGAGGCCAACATCGACTTCGTCACCCCTGAAGGGATCGAGCGCACGAGCACGTTCACGCCCGAGAAACGGGTCGGCGACGTGAAAGATCTGCACTCTGCCCTGCTGTTCCTGGTCTCGCCGGAGTCGTCGTTCGTGACGGGGCAAAACATCGTCGTCGACGGCGGCTGGACGATTGGTGAGCATGGGCACAGGCGGTACGACCGGACAGGACGAACCGGCCGCTACCAGGCGCGGCGAATTCACCATGTTCGCATATCCCTGGGACCTCCAACTCGACGGAGCACGCCAGTCGTTCGAGCTCGTGCACGAGCTTGGCTGCCACCGGGTCGCGGTGGCCGTCGCCACCTCCCCCTGGGCGGCGGCTTCTCGGACCTTGTTCTCCCGCCCGGATCCCTGGCGCGGGAACACCCCGATCTGGCGGCGGGGATGGCCCGTGCGGCCCAGGACTTCGACCTGCACCTGACCGCCTGGGTCATCGTCTGCCACAACTCCGACCTGGCGACCACCAGGCCTGGCACCGCCCTCGAAAACTGCTTCGGCGACCGCTCGGTCCATGGCCTCGGCCCCTCCAACCCGGCCGTGCGGACCTACGCTGTCGAACTCTGCCAGCAGGTGCTCGAGATCGAGATCTTCGATGAGCTCTTCGTCGAGAGCGTCGCCTACCTGATTGGCAGGCACGGCCACCCCCACGAGCTGTGGGCGGTGCGGGACGACCCCGCCACCCGCTACCTGCGCTCACTCTGCTTCTGTGCCAGCTGCCTACGGGCCGGCGACGAACGCGGTGTCGACGGGGCGGCTCTGCGATCGTTCGTGGCCGAGACCCTCGGGCGCACATGGAACTCACCTCTCGGCGCGGCACGCGAGCCCGACCCGGGAGACGAGCTCTCCGGTCTGCTCGCCTCGCGCCCCGACCTCGCCGCCTGGATGGCCATGCGTTGCGACCGGGTGGCTGGGTTGGTGGGGGAAATTGCCGCCCTGGCCCACAGTTACGGCCGCCGCCTGTCGACGGCCCTGGGCGTGTTCGCCCGGCCCGCACCTCTGGGAGCTCGTCCAGACCCTGTGGCCTGGGCACCACGCCGATCTGGCCACGCTCCTGGCCAAAATCGGCCTGGCGCGCTCGGCCGGGATCGACAGCTTCGGCCTCTACGACCTGACCACCGCGCCCGCGCCCATTCTTGATTGGGTACGANNGCCGTGGCCGATCTGCTGGCCGGCTGACCGCCGGCGCTCTCACGGCACCGGCGGAGCCGGCGAATTGTCAGCCCCGATAGGGAACCGTCACCCCGCATAGGGTGGCAAATGAACCTCCCCGCCGCCGGCGCAAGCTTTCTCGGCCGCAAATGCGAAACTTATAGCCACCGCGTAAAAGGTATGACCGCCCAGTTCGTACAGAGTCAGCTCATCCTCTCGCCATCTCACCGGTTGGCCGAGTGGCACGACGCGGTCGACGGGGATCGGGTCGTACCAGAGGCACGGCAGGTCGTAGCGGGTCGGGCGGCTGATGACATCGGCGACGTTGGAGCCCGCCCAGACCTCGGCTCCCTCGACCTCCCGCAGGAGGTTGAAGCCAGTCACATGGTCGTCGTGATAGTGGGTGGGCATCACCACCTCGATGCGGTCGACTCCATAGTCCCGGTGAAGGGACGGCAGCGAGGCCAGCCACGGCCGTCGCGCCGACCGGTAGGGGTTGGACGCTATGCCGGCCGACACGTCATATCCGTAATCGAGGACCACCGCCACGCCGTCCTTGGAGAGCAGGGCGCAGGAGATGGCCCGGCTCGTCCGGTTCATGAGAAGGTGGTCAGAACTGGTCCTGGCCGAGTCGTAGTCGTTGTCCAGAGGGCGGGCCTGCCAATGCTGGTCAATGGCCGCAAAGAGGTCCCGTTCAACCGGCGGCACCCAAATGCACATCCCCGAACGCCAGGTGACCGCGCCGAAGTCCCGTTGCGTCGGCGGCGAGGGAGAAGTGTTTCCAAATCGTTACAGGAGAGTGACGAGGTGGCGGTCCCGGGAACCACACCCGACCCGGGGAAGTGGTAACGTCGTCCGATTTCCTATAGGATTGCGGTATGATAGCCGTAGTCGTCGCAGATCACGATCACCGCCCAGGGCCCCAGAAGCGGCAGGTCCTGGTGGACGGCGTCTACGACACGCTGCTTACCTTCTTGATGTCGGGCACGCTGGCGCCGGGAGTCCCCTTCAAGATCGACTGGCTATCCCGGAACCTCGAGGTGTCGCCCACCCCCATCCGAGAGGCCTTGGCGCGTATCGAAGCCACCGGCCTCGTCGTCCGGGAGCCGCTGCGCGGCTACCGGGTTGCTCCCCGCATGTCCTCCGAGGAGTTCCGGGAACTTATGGAGGCCAGGCTGCTCATCGAGCCCTACAGCGCCGCGGCTGCCTGCGAGCGGCGAAGCCAGGAGCTGTTGGACGGGCTGTCGGACGAGCTCGCTCAGATGCGGGCCGCCCCGACCGGTCCCGGCTACCAGGAGTTCCGCGCCTTCCTGAAAGCCGATGCCGCCTTCCACAAACTCATCGCCAGCCATTCCGGCAACCATTTCCTGGACGAGGCCTTTGATCGTCTTGGCGCCCACTTTCACCGTTTCCGGTTCTTCGGCGACGCCGGGGTGACCGACGCCGCGCTTGCGGTCCAGGAACACGAGGCGGTCCTCGCCGCCATCATGCGGGGAGCCGCGGGCGAGGCTCGTAAGGCCATGAAACGCCATATACAGGCAGTGCTGCAGCGCGCCAGGCCCGAGCGGTAAAAGGGGAGCTGGGCGGGTCAGGCTCAGGGCCGCCGTGCACCCGTGGTTGGGCGCCGCAAAACACCCTGGTAAACTCGCGTCCGCCTCCGCATTACTCCTTGCGGCGACAGTAAATGGACTGCTTATAAGGAGCACCTAATGGTTACCGTTCCCACATCCTTTACCGTCCCATTTACCGATGCGTCGTCGCCGGGCCGCCCCGTCACGCTCGGTGTCGTCGTCGGCAACCGGGGCTTCTTCCCGCACCACCTCGCCGCCAAGGGCCGGGAGACCGTCCTGCAGGCCCTCGGGGAGGCGGGCATCCAGGCCGTGGTCCCCGACGCCGGTAGCACCGACCATGGCGCCATCGAGTCACTGGCGGAGGCCCGGTTGTGTGCTGAGGTGTTCAAGCAACACCGTGACCAGATAGACGGCATCCTGGTCACGCTGCCGAATTTTGGCGACGAGCGCGCAATTGCTAATGCACTGCGGTTTTCCGGGCTGGACGTTCCAGTTCTGATACACGCATTTCCAGACGATATGCTCCACATGACGCTCGACACCCGCCGCGACAGTTTCTGCGGCAAGATG
>PMLI01000324.1:12993-13239 GCA_003158835.1 Acidimicrobiaceae bacterium | reverse complement strand
ACATCTAAAGGCACATGCGCCTGCGCAACACCTAAAGACACCCGAGCCCGCTAAGCATCTAAAGACCCCGGATTTCAGCAAAACACCAGCTTGGGCCACAGTTATTGCGGGAACTGGCGTAGCCGTGACCCTGGTGGGCGCGACCACCGGACAGTTCCACGGAACAACCGCAAAACTTAATCATGACGCGCTTCGTCAAAGGTCGACCAATAACACTGCCGTGCGGCAACTTCTCAATGCGTCAAA
>PMLI01000324.1:0-12971 GCA_003158835.1 Acidimicrobiaceae bacterium | reverse complement strand
GCCGGGACCGCCCCGGGTGTGCAGGCTGGTCCCACGGCGGCGCCGTCCACGACCACGCCGGCGCGGCCAGCCACCGTGCCGGTCCCGCCCTCCACCGCGGCGGCCGAAGTCCCCACCACAGTGGCCCCGCCTTCCAGCGCGGCGTTGCCCGCCCTCGCCGTGCTGGTGCCGCCCCCCACTGCGCCGGCTCACGGCACCACCGTGCTGGTGCCGCCCCCGACCACGGCGGTGCCGCCCACAACCACCGTGGTGGCGCCGGTGGCGATCGAAGCCGCCCCGGTCGACCTGGTGGGAGCACGGTCCGGGCCTGAGCACCACAGCGATGGCGGGGCGTGGTGGTGGTGGCGGCACCGGAGCACGACCACCGAGCCCACNNACGGCCGAGCTCACCACGGGCGGTGCCACGGCCACCGATTTCTCGGCCACCGGTCCGGCCACCACGGTCCCGGCTTTGCCGGCGGGGCCGGCGGCGGGCCCCGTGACAGAGACCACCGTGGCGCCGGCGTCCCAGGTGGCAGAGGCGAGCACCGGGACCGCGGCCGGGCCCACGACGTCGCCGGTCGGTGCGCCTGCCATTTTTGCCGGCGACCTGCACGCTGCGACATCGTTCCGCCTCGAGGTGTCCCCCCAAAACGCGGGGGACCTCCTGGTGCTCACCGTCATCAACGACAGCTGGCCCGACTACGTGACAGAGGTCTCGGGCGGCGGCGTGAGCCAGTGGTCTGAGGCCTCCACGCCCTACTTGGACGCCGCCGACGGCCGGGCCCTGCAGATCTGGTACGGCACCGTATCTGTTGCCGGCCCGTCTCAAGTGGAGGTGACCTGGAGCGGCGCCATCCAGCACGCCGACGTTGCCGCCCAGGAGCTCAACGCCGGGACCGACCCCTCGTGGTCCTTGGAAGGCGTCGGCTTCTCGAACGACCCGTTCCCCGCTCTGGACGCCCCGACCAGCGACGAAGCCTACGTGGGCGGGGCGATGGCCTCGGGCGACGCGGCGGCGGGCCCCGATGCGGGGGTGGTCTACACCGTGCCCAACAAGCACTTCGTCTTCGCCATGGCCACCGGCGTGAGCGGGGAGTTCGCCCCTACGGCAACGGGTGCGGGCGCGGTGGCGGCCCTGTTCGGAGCCAGCGGCGGAGTTGCGGGGACAACTTCGACGACTGTGGCGCCGACCAGCACGACAACCGTGGCGCCGCTCGCGGCCGCTGCCGACGTACCGACCACGCCTACTACCGCGGCCACCACGGCCACCGCGACCACGGCCGTGCCGACCACGACTACGGCGCCTACCACTACGACCACCCGGCTACCCACGATTACGACGACCCAGCCGCCACCACCCACGACCATGACATCCACGACGACGGCATCCACCACCACGGCCGCGACTACGACGACGGCCGCCCCGACTACGACGACGGCCGCCCCGACTACGACGACGGCCGCCCCGACTACGACGACGGCCGCCCCGACTACGACGACGGCCGGTGCTCCTGGCACCACCGGACAGTCGTGGCTGATCCCGGCCTACCAGTACCCGACCTCGGGCCCGATGTGGTCGACCCTGGCCACGACCGTCCCGGCCCATCTCCCTGCCTACGTCATCGCCAACGTCGGTTCAGGTCCGGGCACGGCGCTCGACCCGATCTACGCTTCTGCGATCGACAAGGCCGAGGCGAACGGCTGGACGATGATGGGGTACGTCGACACGGCCGAGGCTACCGGCTCTATTTCCTCGGTGGAGTCACAGGTCAAGGAGTGGCGCTCGCTCTACGGCGTGGACGACATCTTCTTCGACGACGTGACCGGATCGACGACGAACCTGAGCTACTACGAAACGCTGACCGGGTACGTCCACTCGCTCGGGGGCATCGACATCCTCAACCCGGGCGCGCCACCGGCCTCGGGCTACCTCTCGACGAGCGTGGCCAACGGCATCGTGGTCATGGAAGGCACGCTGGCTTCGTTCCAGTCCGGTCCGCCGCCGAACTACCCGTCGGAACCGGTGCCGACCGGCTACATCATCACCTCGGGGCCGAGCCCGGCGCAGCTGCTATCGACGTTGCAGGCGATAAAGGCTCGCGGCGGTGAGTTGGTCTATGTCACTGATCAGGGAAGTTCCTACAGTGCTCTCCCGAGCTACTTTGCCGCCGAAAACGCAGATCTGTAGCGCTGGGTACCGAACGGGCACAACGTCCATCCTCAGGCGAGTTTGTTCAGGCGAGGAGGCTACGTAGCATCCAGGCCGTCTTTTCGTGCGAACCCCCATGTCGAACAGGTCTGCTAACGGGAAGCTCCTCCGGAGTGCTCCTCGCCGCCATCGGCTTGCGGCAAGGCAAGTCCGGACGACCGAGTGCTCAAATCTCGAGGGGTTCCGCACACCATCGTATGTGTTACTATAGTATGCATGACCCAGGTCGATCGTCTCTCCATTACAATGCCGCCCGAGGTCGGAGCCGCCGTTCGGGACTCAGCAGCCCGGCAGGGGACAAGCGTCTCCAACTGGCTCGCCGCTGCTGCCGCGCAGCGCCTGCGGAACGAGTTGCTCGGGGCTGCCTTGGACGTCTGGGAAGCCGAGGACGGTCCCTTCAGTGACTCGGACCTGAACGCTGCGGCAGCTGCGCTAAGCGCGACGCCACGGGGGTCGGCATGACGGCCGTGCTCGACTCCGGCGCTTTGATCGCAATCGACAAACGCGACCGGAAAGTTGGAGCGATGTTGCGTGTCCTCCAGCGTCAGGCGGAGCCCGTGCGAACGAGCGCTGGTGCCGTCGCACAGGTCTGGCGCGCTGGGCGCCAGCAGGCCAACCTGGCGCGCGCCCTGCCCGGCCTGGACGTCGCTGTGCTCGACGAGGTGGCAGCCAAGAAAGTGGGTGAACTTCTCGGGTCGAGTGGCACCTCGGACCTTGTAGACGCTCATGTGGCGCTCTTGGCTCAGCCCGGAGGGCACGTCCTCACCAGTGACGAGCCGGACATCAGGGCGCTCCTCAGAACACGTCGGGTGAAGGCAACCGTCATACGCGTTTAGCCAGGAAGCCGAGCTGCGGGCTCGACGCGGGGGACTTCGCGCTTTACAGCGTTCTCACCCGCCCGGGGGGCGCAACCCCAACCGAACTGGCCGAGATCATGGCGCTGGCCCCGACGACGGTGTCGTCGATCGTTCGCCGCCTCGAGCGCCGAGGCCGTGTTCGCCGGGCGCCCAACCCCAACGACGCACGCTCCTACCGGGTCGAGCTGACGAGATCCGGACGTGACGCCCACGCCAAGGCCGGCCAGCTCTTCCTGCCCGTCCTGGCGCAGGTCGAAGCAAACCTGGGTGTGCCAGCAGCCGAGGTCGAGAAGGTCCTCCGCCTGGTCGAAGCCGCTGTGCGCGCTGCTACCACCGCTGAAACCAGTGGACAAGGCTCACTGCCATCGCTACATCGCCAGGGTGCCAGCTGATTCCGTCATTTTCCGCGATCGTCAGGTTCGCCGGCCGGCTGATGTCCTATGGGGAATGGTTCAGGCCCTGAACAAGCTGAGCGGCCAGAGGCACTCAACACGGCGGCCCACTCCAAGAGCCGTCCAACGTGAAGGACGGGGGAAGGGTTGGCCTGTTTCAAGAAGTCCATTCGACGACAGAATGCGCCGCCTGACACCTACGGCGTTGTAGAGAGTGCCACCCTCGAGCAGCCGGGGAACTAACCATAACCGACCTGGCGCCCGGCGGAGGAAGCTGCACCAAGGGCGGCGAGGAGGCGACAATGTATGCTCGGCACGGTCGGCATTGGCCCAGGAGGCATGGTGAACGACACCTCTGTGGAGCTGACGTTCGAGGAACTGAGGCGCTTGGACGCGATGTACACGCCCATCCCACGCTTTGCTCAGTGGTCGGACGGGCTCCCGTCGACCAACGACGACTGGGACAGGTACGCGGCCTTGTTCAGCGAAGTCCGAGCCCAGTTGACAGAGGACGGGCAGGAGTCGCTGGTCCGTTCGGCCATGCGGGGGGCGGCGGTCAATACCGGGGCGATAGAGGGTCTCCACACGATCGACAGGGGCCTGACCATTACGGTCATCGAACAAGCCACACGGTGGCAAATAGCTGTCGCTGAAGCTGTGGGGCCCCGGGCTGCCGAACTCGCAAGCGCGGCCCTTGAAGGTTACGAGATGGCGTTCGACCTGGCCACCAGGCGCGAGGAGGTCAGCGAAGCCTGGATCCGCCGGATCCACGAGGTCGTGTGTGCCCCGTAGGACAGTTACAGAGCCCTTGACACTCCCCAGGGATGGCAGGAGCGCCGCCTACCGCGAGGAGAGTACAAAACGAGCGCCAACCACGTGAGGTTGGGCGACGGTTCTTTCCACGCCTACGCCCCCGTCAGCTCCACCTCTCCTGAGATGCACCGGCTGGTCCTCGAGGTTCGTAGTGACACGTTCCTCACCGCACACCCCAGCCTTCAGGCGTCTTATGTACACCACGCGTTCACGAGGGTGCACCCATTCGCTGACGGCAATGGGCGAGTGGCCAGAGTGTTGGCGAGCGTCTTCACGTTGCGGAGCGCCAGTGCGCCGTTAGTGGTGTTCGACGACCAGAAGGCCCTCTATTTCGGATCGTTGGAACTGGCTGACAAGGGCCACCCAGATAGGTTTGTCAGTTTCGTGAGCGACAGGGTCGTCGACGTCCTAGGCCTGCTGGTGGAGAGCGCTCGGGCGGCCCAAAGCTCGGCCCCGGCCCTCGGCCAGCGCCTAACCGAGCTGCTGACGGCTCAGGGCGGGTTGCAACACCACGCGATGGACGCCATCGCCGGCCGGCTGCGGGGGGCGCTCGGGAAGGCCCTGCTGGACGCTGTTAAGTCCGTTGACGCGCCCCCAGGTGTGAATGTTGGCCAACTGAGCGGAGGGACAGCGGGCGGGGGCAACGACCAGCTACGGTTCCCGAGGGCCGGGACAGAGATAGGTGGCTTCGAGCTCAGAAGTCAAGCACCTGCGCAAGCACAGGTAATGGGATCGGTGCATGTCGGTATCAAGAAGGACCGGTCCGATCGCCATCCTTTCCGCGTGTGGGTGACGCTTGATGTGGGGGGCTCGGTCCGGCAGAAGCACGTCGAGCTGGAGCCGCTCAAGGTGCGGATCGATGAGGTCTACCCTGAGGTGACCAGCATGTTGCAGAGGCGGGTTGCAGCCGTGGCCAGGCGAGTAGCCGGGGAAGCCTTTGGGCTAATGGTTGACGCGGTGCAGGAAGCCCTCAGGGCCTGCGGGCTATGAACGGAGGTACTCCGTTCCACCTTGGACGCGCAGTCCCGTAGTGCAGCGCCCGGTTCCTGTGGTGCAGATGTGGTGCAAGCTCCGGCCGAAGGTGCACCTTTCGCCGCCGGGTCGGCTAGGCCCTGGTCGACGGCTGCTCCGTTCTTCGCCGCCCGAAGCTGGCTCCTGGCGCTAGACCTGAACAGGCCCGGGTCTAGAAGCTCTGCGGGGCGACGACCGGGAGTCCAGGGGGGCCTCGCCTTCCGCCAGCGACGCCCGGGCCTGGCCCAGGTCGATTTTCATGGCTCTGCAGTTGACTTCTGTCGGCTCAGGCTCCAGACCTCACCGATTATCATGTCCTCCGGCTCTCCGCCCGAGACCTCGAAGTGATCGACGTAGGTGTTGATCAACTCCTGCCACCGTTGGTTTGCGGAGTCGAACGCGAGCGCGCCCATGGCCGCTCCGAAATCATCGCACTCGACCAGGTGGAACAGATTTCGGCCGCTCCGCCAGATGACCCAATCGTGAATGCCGACGCGGCGGAAACTCTCCATCAAGTCGGCAGGAATTATCGCGTGGGCTCTCTCATACCCGGGCTCCGCGCCTTCCCGCAGCACAGAATGCAAAGCGATACGCATCACTCACTCCAGTCGGTTGCCTTGTGTAGCCCGGTACCGGACATCCGGCTGTCCACGGCCAGTCTCTCAGGAGGGCCCGGCAAAGCGCCATCGTTGGCAGGGGCGCCAGGACGGGCACGCGTAGGATCGTAGTACCCAAGGACGAGGGCCGGGCCGCTCGGCCCAGGTCCCGCCCTTCGGCCCCCTACACCAGACGCCGGGGACGGTGAGCCTCCGCCGAGCGGGCTCCGCAGGTCCAGGAACGCGCGACGTGCTTTACGAGGCTACGGCCGAGAGCTCTTCGAACTCGTTTTCCGTCAGTTCGAGGGCTGCCCCGAGGACATTGTCCTCCAGGTGCTTGACCGACGAGGTGCCAGGGATCGGGAGCATCACGGGCGACCGCTTGAGCAGCCATGCCAGCGCGAGCTGGGTGGGCGTCGCGCCGAGCTTCTTTGCCAGATCGGCCACAGGGCTGCCCTCACCGGCCATTGAGCGGGTGGTCAGCGGACGGTACGGGATGAACGCGAGGCCGTGGCCGGCCGAGTAGTCGAGCACGGGCTCGGAGGAGCGGTCGACCAGGTTGAACTGGTTCTGCACCGAGACGATCGTCGCGATCTCCTGCGCCGCCTTCAGCTGCTCGACCGACACCCCGGAGAGCCCGATATGGCGGACCTTGCCTTCGTCCTGCAGCTTCTTGAACTCGCCGATCTGGTCCTCGAGCGGGACCTTCACGTCGATGCGGTGCAACTGGAACAGGTCGATGCGCTCCAGCTTCATACGGCGCAGGCTCATCTCTGCCTCTTGGCGCAGGTACTCCGGTCGGCCCACCGGCGGCCACTGGCTCGGGCCCGAGCGGGTGACCGGGCCAAAGCGCGTGAGCCCGGCCTTGGTGGCGATCACGAGGTCCTCGGGGTACGGGTGGAGCGCCTCGCAGATCAGTTCTTCGGCGACATAGGGCCCGTAGGAGTCGGCGGTGTCGATGAAGTTCACGCCGAGCTCGACGGCGCGCCGGAGCACGCGGACCGCCTCATCGTGGTCTCGCGCCGGGCCCCACACGCCTGGTCCGGGGAGCTGCATAGTCCCATAACCGAGACGATTGATCGTTAGATCGCCACCCAGATCGAAGGTGCCGGCACGCTGAGCGGGGAGAAATCCGATGTTCATCTATCTCGTCCTTTCGATAGGCGGCACCTCGATGGGCCCTTGGGCCGGACCACCAGTCTCGATCGTTGCAGGTGTGGGGCTCCAGCCGGCGCAGGACGGCGTACCGCTGCCTTACGCGACCTATCCGGTCATTTTTCGCGCCCCGGACCGGCGCAGATCTGCAAGGGTGTACGAATGACTTCCTCTGAACCGCCCGGGGGGCCGCCCTGGGGAGCCCCTGGCCAGCCCTATCCCCCCCCTCCGCCTCCTGGTCAGCCCTACCCTGCTCCGCCTCCTGGTCAGCCCTACCCGGTGGTGTCTCCTGGTCAGCCGTACCCAGGACAGCCTGGTTTCGGACAGATGCCGGACCCGGCCGCGCCGTTCGGGCGCCATCCGGTGACCGGAGAGCCCTTGTCGGACAAGCAGAAGATCGTGGCCGGGCTGCTCGAGATCTTTCTGGGCGGGTTTGGCGCCGGCCGATGGTACCTGGGTGACACGGGCATCGCGTTGGCCCAGTTGTTCACCTGCGGTGGGCTCGGCATCTGGGCGCTGATAGATGGGATCATGATGCTTATGGGGAACGTCCGCGACAAGCAGGGCCGCCCGTTGCGTGACTGAACGGGTCGCGGCACCACTCCTGCTTGGTCGTAACCGGGTGCTCATCGGCGAGGTGGCGGGCGCCGTGGCGGGCATTGCCTACTTGATGGTGGTCGACCCGCACGATCCCCGGGCACAGATGCCGTTCTGTCCGGTCAAGCTCGTCACGAGCCTCGATTGCCCGGCGTGCGGAAGCCTCCGCTTAGCCCACGATGTTCTACACGGCGATGCCCGCGCCGCTGTTCACGACAATCTTTTCGTGCTGCTCACCAGCCCGCTGCTCGTTTACCTGCTCAGCCGTCATTGGCGCGCCGTGCGCGCCGGCCAGCCGGTGCGGGTTCCCCGACCGCTCGCGTACGGCCTGTTTGGGGCCGCCCTGGCGTGGATGGCCGTGCGCAACCTGTCCGGATGGCCCCTGAAACCGTCGGCTTGAGGCGCCGCCGTCGGAGAGCGGTCGGAGCCGGAACTCGAGACCACTGAGCTCCCGTTCGGCCAACCGCTCGTTCGTTCAGCGCGCCGGCCGGAGGTCCGCCGGGGCCCAGAACCCCGGCAGGGGTCGGGCGTCATGCCCGCCGCCGGCATACTCGACCAGACGCTGGCGATCAGCGCTGTTCAGCATCCCGACAACGTCGTGGACGCCACCCGGACCGACGGCGCGCAGTGCCTGGTCCCCGCTACTGCGGCGGGGCGGGAGGTGCGAGGACAACAGGACGACGGGCTTGACCCCTCGGGCCCTCAACACGTTCGCTCGTCCCAGGCATCTCCACAAGGTGTCGGTGCGGACGAGGCCACCTCGGGTCGAGGTGAAGGCGCCCGTCACGTCGAAGTACCATGTCGTGCCGTCGCCATCGCGGGCGACGGCGTCCACCCGGATCCCGACACCGGGGACGCGGTGGTCCCGCTCGACGATCTCGAACCCGGCAGCGGTGAGGATATCGATGGCGACCGCCTGTGCTGCCTTGCCCTCCCCGTCCGGGGGCGACTGGGCGCGGTCCGGGCCCGAAGTCTCCGGAAGGATGAACGGCAAGCTTGCCTGTCGCCCGGCCCCGGCCGTCAGGAGCTCGTTTTCCTCGGCCACTCGATGCTCCGCCATCGCTATATACGCAGGATCGGTGTCATAACCGACGTAACGCCGCCCGGTGCGTACCGCCGCCACCGCCGTCGTCCCCGATCCCAGGAACGGGTCGAGGACCAGGTCGTCCCTGAAGGTGTACAACTCGATGAGCCGCTGTGGCAGTTCGACCGGGAACGGTGCCGGGTGCCCGACCCGCCGGGCCGATTCCGGTCGGATGTCCCACACATCGAGGGTGGCGTCGAGGAACTCGTCGGCCGAGATCGTCGGCAGGTGTGGGCGGCCCTGTACCCGACGCTCTTCGATGCCGACAGCCCGGTTGAACCGGCCCTTGGAGGCGACGATCACCCGCTCGCTGATATCGCGCAGGACGGGATTGGTCGGCGACCGGTACGAGCCCCAGGCGCAGGACCCGGATGCCCCATCGGCCTTCTTCCAGATAATCTCTCCCCGAAGGAGCATGCCGAGATCGTCGTCGAGGATGCGGACGATGTCGGCGGAAAGCGAGCGGTACGGCTTGCGACCGAGGTTCGCAACGTTGGAAGCCATCCTCCCACCGGGCTCCAGGGCCCGCAGGCACTCGGCGAACACCTCGCTCAGGAGCTTGAGGTACTCGGCGTAGGTGGCCGGGATCACACCGTGCCCCAGGGCCTCCTCGTACTCCTTGCCGGCGAAGTACGGGGGTGAGGTGACCACCAGGGCCACGGATTTATCGGGAAGGTCCATATTTCGCGAATCGCCGCAAACAAGGGGATGCCGTAAATCGAAGGGCTCAGCCAGCTCCTCATCGGTCGAGACGGGCTTCGGGCTGAAGCGGGCGTAGAACGCAGAAGCATCGTGGCCCTGGCGCGCCCCCACTCCGAAGTTGCTGGTCGAGGTCGAGCGTCCCGGGCCCTTGCTCACTCGGGCGCCCCGAGCGCGGACTGCACCGGGGGCGGCAGGCGGTCCAGGAAGTCGGTGATCGCCCACTCGACGAGCAGATTGGCGGAGACTTGTCGCTGTCTCGCTTCGGCCCGAAGGCGCAGGTGAAGGCGGGTAGGCAGTCTCACCGCGGTGGTGAGCCGCGGCTCCTCATAAGTGCGGGGGCGTGCCACGAGCACAACCGTAGGCTCGGGCACCCCCATAAGTGGTGGATAGTGCGCGCGGGAACCAGTTGCTGCGGGTTGTACTGGGCCGAGCGGAGGTCAACAGTCAGGGCTTTGCGGATCCTGGAACTGGTCGCCAGTCGTCCGGCTCATGACCTCGGTCATGTGCCAGCGTGGCCCAAGTCCTCGCACTTCGCCTGTCCTATACTCACCTCGAACCATTCACACACGAAGGTTGAGCCCGTTGCGAGTATTGCAGGTCGGTATGGGACGTTGGGGCCGCAACTGGGCGACCGATGTCCTTCCGCAAGTCCCAGAAGTCGAACTAGTTGGCTGCGTTGATGTGGGACCGGGCATACTCAGCGAGGTTGTCAAGTCAGGTATCGCCCGCAAGGAGCAGTGCTATCGGTCCTTCGCCGCCGCACTGCTCAGCACCGGCCCGGACGCGGTGTTGATAACTACCGACATGACCTCCCATGTGGCGACGGTCAGAGCGGCGTTAGAGGCCGGCCAGCCGGTGCTGTGCGAAAAGCCTTTGGCGCCGTCTATGGCCAAAGCGCGTGACTTAGTGGAGCTGGCGTCGAAGCTGCATTTGACCCTGATGGTAAGTCAGAATTACCGCTTCTACCCTGCCGTTAGAGCCGTTCAACAAATCGTAGCCGATGGCTTTCTCGGTGCCCTCGTGCACATCGCCGTCGACTTTCGGCGCTATTCGGGGGCCCTGCCTGCCCCTGGGCACCTGTCGTGGCCACAACCACTTTTGCTTGACATGTCAGTGCACCATTTTGACCTGATGCGCGCCGTGATCGGCAGAGAGCCCCGCGAAGTATTCTGCCGGACCTGGAACCCCACCTGGGCCGGCTTTGTTGATCCCCCGGAGGGTGCGGCCGCCATCGTCTTCGACGACGGCCTCGTAGTGAGCTACCGCGGAAGCTGGATTTGTCCGGTCCGCCCAACCCCCTGGGCGGGCGAATGGCGTATGGAATTTGAGCAGGGCGAGCTCTGGTGGACGAGCCGGAGCGACAATATGACTTCCGACGACGATGTGGTGCGCCTATATCGCCGTAATGGCCCGCCAGAGGGGGAGCCCGTCGATCTTCCGACGCTGCCCGCCCTGGACCGCGCCGGCGCCCTCGCCCAGTTCGCCCAGTCCCTCGATCAACAGACTGCGCCGGAGACGTCGGCCCAGGACAACCTGGGCAGTCTCGCCATCGTGTACGCCGCCATCGAGTCCGCCGCCACCGGCGAGCCGGTACGCATCGCAACCCCGCCCAAGTCGTAACGGGGTACCCTTTGCCAAGGTGCTGGCAAAGGACTGGCGTGTCGCCACAACGTCGTTGGGGTTTGTCTGTTTTTTTGCTTTGACCTGGCCGTCGTCCCAGGAAGCCCTTAGGTTCTTCCCCCCGATGCTGCTCACGGGGCTGCGCTGCGTCGGTGCCGGTTTGCTCCTGGTCGTCTTCAGCGCCTCCCGCAAGCTACGGTTCCGCCAGCCCGGTGCCCTGGTGCTGGCAGCAGTCTTGGCTCTGTTCAATGCGGTCGGCACGCTGGTGGGGATGACCTACGCCGTCCGCGACCTGAACAGCGGGCTTGCCTCCCTGCTGTTCTACTTGCAGCCGGTCATCTTCACTGCGGTCGCGGTTCCCGTGCTCGGCGAAAGACTGTCTCTACGCCGGGGCCTGGGAATGCTGGTGGGGGTGGCGGGGCTCATCCTCGTCCTCCTCCCCCGAAGCCACGGGCGCATATCGTGGTTGGGCGTAGCCCTGGCCTTGGGGGCCGCGGTCAGCTGGGCGCTGGGCGCGTCCATCCAGGCGCTGGTGCGCAAACGCCTCGAAGAGGGTAGCCCCCCTCGGTGGGCCGGGATGACGTCGGCTACGGACAGTTCTGTCCTGATCTCCACCCTCGGGCCGCAGTTCCTTCTCGGAGGCGTAGCCGTCCTGGTGGTCAGCCCGTGGCTCAACCGTTGGCCCACCACGCACTCGGCCCTGGGGCCATCCCTGTGGGCGCTGGTGCTCACCGTGAGCAGTGCCGCCGGCTGGCTCTTGTACGTCCGGCTAATCAAGGCCGGCGTGCCTGTCCCACGTATCGCCGCGGCGTCGTTTGCCGTCCCCCTAGTGGCAAACGTCATCGGCTACATATTCCTTCGGGAGCAGCTGGGCGCCCTCGGGGTCGTCGGAGGGATGATGATCGTCCTCAGTATCTTGGGCGTGGCCCGGCCCCAACAACGCCGGTCGCAACCTGGCCCAACAGGGGGCACCTCCCTCGGTACGCCCGACGCCAGGGGACGGTGGCGTTGAACGGCGGGCCCGGCCGGGCTGCAATGGCCGGCTCCTCGCGCTCTGTGAGAAACTTGAGCATGGGATGTTCAGACCGACCCCGCAGTAGCTGCGCCGCTCCGCCTGAACGGCGGATGGTGCCGGCGTAGGCAGTGCCGGGACGGCCTCGAGATTGACGGATATGCCCCATACCCGCCACCGGAAGCTTCTGGCCTGGGTTGACAGCTTCGCGGCGCTGGCACAGCCCGACAACGTGCGGTGGTGCACGGGTAGCGCACAGGAGTACGACGAGCTGTGTGGCCTGCTCGTCGAGAAGGGGACGTTTACCCGCCTGTCGGACGCCAAGCGCCCGCACAGTTACTGGTCCCGCTCCGACCCTCGTGACGTTGCCCGGGTCGAGGACCGGACCTTCATCTGCACGACCGACCCGGCCGACGCCGGGCCGACCAACAACTGGCGCCGCCCCGAAGAGGTGCGGGCCGAGATGAACGCACTGTTCGAGGGGTCGATGCGGGGCCGGACCATGTACGTCGTGCCGTTCTCGATGGGACCGTCCGGGTCGCCTATGGCGCGGACCGGGGCCCAGCTCACGGACTCGGCCTACGTGGCTGCGAGCCTCCGGATCATGACGCGCATGGGCGACGCCGCCCTGACCGCGCTGGGCGAGGACGGCGAGTTCGTACCCTGCCTGCACTCGGTCGGCGTCCCTCTGGGCCCCGGCGACCAGGACGTCCCCTGGCCATGTAACCCCAATAACACCTACGTGGTGCACTTCCCCGAAACCCGGGAGATCTGGTCGTACGGGTCGGGCTACNNGGCAAGACCAACCTCGCCATGATGGTCCCGACCAGGCCGGGTTGGAAGGTGGAGACGATCGGGGACGACATCTGCTGGATGAAACCGGGCCCCGACGGCCGGCTGTGGGCGGTCAACCCCGAGGCCGGCTTCTTCGGCGTGGCGCC
>PMLI01000024.1 GCA_003158835.1 Acidimicrobiaceae bacterium | reverse complement strand
CCTCCGACCTCGGCCAGGCGAGCAACTCCCGCCGCCATCTCCGTGGGGCCGGAGCTGTCCCGGGCTCCCACCACCATGCAGTTGTGAGCGTCGTGAGCGACGGTCGACGCGATGGCGCCGCGCTCGAGACCGAACCCGGTGACGTAACCGAGGCCCACTCGGCCCGTCCGCCGGTGACGCTCCACCACCCCGATGCGGGCCACGTCGAGGCTGGGGTCGGTCACGTCCATGACCAGGTCCCTCGTGGAGAGGGACCTGGACTCGGCCCCGATCACCCTCGCCCTGCCGCCCGCAGGGGCTGACAGGTCGAAGGATCCGGGCGCCAGGCTGCCTTCCAAGTGCACCGAGTGGAGCATCCAGTCCGGAGCAGGCGCGTCGGGGACGGCCCCGGGCACGACACGACCGTTCTGAGCGACAAGGCGCCCCGCCTGCCAGACCCGAGTGGGCTCGAAGCTCGAGATGTCGTCGAAGCAGAGCACGTCCGCCTGGTAGCCCGGTGCCAGCCATCCCAGATGGTCGAGATGGTGGTAGTCGGCCGGGTTGCTCGTCGCCAGCACCAGCGCGTCCTCCAGCTTCACCCCGGCGCCAACCGCGAGGCGCACGCAGTCGTTCATATGGCCCTCGTGAACGAGCGTGTCGGGCTCGCGGTCGTCAGTGCAGAGGGCGATCCTGTCGGTACCGTGACGGGTCACCGTCGCTATGAGCGCCGAGAGGTTGCGCGAGGCGGAACCCTCGCGAACGAAGATCCACATCCCCTTGCGGCGCTTTTCCTCGGCCTCGTCGAGCTCGGTGCATTCGTGGTCCGATTCCACGCCAGCGACGAGGTAGGCGTCGAGCTGACGCCCGAGGATCCCGGGGGCGTGCCCGTCGACGCGACGCCCGCCCGCCGTAGCTATCTTGGCCAGCACCTCAGGGTCGCCGTTTATGACGCCGCGGACATCCATGACCTCGGCGATCCCGAGCGCACCATGCACCTCCAGCAGGTCCCGGAGCTCGGCGTGACCGAGCTCGGCGCCGGGGCTCTCAAACGGGGAGGCGGGGACGCAGCTCGAGGCGCAGATGCCGAACGTGAAAGGAAGGCTGCGGGCGGCGTCGGCGAATGCCACCACACCCGGGACGCCGAAGACGTTGGCGATCTCATGGGGGTCGGCCGCCACTGCCGTCGTCCCGTGGGGCAGCACGGTGCGGACGAATTCGTCCACCCACAGCTTCGTGGACTCGAGATGCATGTGCGGGTCGATGAAGGCGGCGGTCAACGACGCGCCGTCCACCTCCACCACTTCGTGAGCCTCACGCGGCCCCCAGCCCGCGATCACCCCGTCGGCCACGGCGAGATCGGTCCACACCCATTCCCGGGTCCCGGGGACGAAGACCCTGCCCCCTTTGAGCACCAGGTCGGCGGGCTCATCGCCGCGCGCCACGGCAAGCGTCCTCGCCGTGGCGCGCCTAGGTGGCATTGGTCCTCAAGCGCGCCGCGCTCGTCCCACCTCTCGGCCCGGACCGGTCCTCAGGGCGCACCATGCACGCAGTCTAAACGTCGGGCGAGAACCGGGGCCGGCCCAACGGGAGACGATCAACCTGGCGGTGACGAACACCCCGGGCCAGTGCCCGGCTCCTTGCTCCCGAGTAGACTCGTTTCCCATGGATCTAACAGCCTACGAGCGACGCCTGGACCGCCCCACGCGCGTCAAATTGCCCGAGTTCCAAACCAACGGCCGGCTCAAGCACGTCATATTTGCAGATCAGTTCGACCGTCCCATGCTGGAGAACTTCAATAATCTTTCAAACATCGTTCGCGAACTCGCCCGCGACCGTGAGACGCAGTTGTTCCTCCATAACCTGCTCCCTCAAAAACGCGCCATGCTCTACTTCTCCCAGGCATCGACTCGGACCTTCCTCTCGTTCACCGCGGCTTGTCAACTCTTAGGCATGAGTATTGCCGAGATACGAGATCCATCGGTATCTTCGGAGTACAAAGGTGAATCGCCGTTCGACTCCATGAGGATGTTCAGTTCTTACTCCGACCTCGTCGTGATGCGGACGCCCAGTGCCGGGTTTGCCGAGGCCTGCGCCTACTTGATGAACGACCTGGATAAGTTCAACGAACGAACTGTACCGATCGTAAACGGCGGCTCAGGTGCCGACGAGCACCCCACGCAGGCGCTCCTGGACGTTCACACCATCCAGCGCTCTTTCGAGTTCAAATCTGAGCGCGACTCCTCACGATGGGCCCAGTTCGATGAGTACCGAAAAATGTACCCGGATCTCACGCGCGGGCCAGATTCGAAGGTCTACGGCTTCTGTGGCGATATACGACGTGGCCGTACGGTCCACTCCCTTGCGTCCCTGCTGGCGAACTTCTCGGACGTTACGATGTACTTCGTTTCGCCCCCTGATCTGGGCCTCCCGGTGGCGTTGCGTGAATCGTTACTGGGTAAAGGCGTCAAGGTGTTCGAGCACGACACCTTGAATGATATTGTCCAAAACGTCGATCTCCTGTACATGACCCGCATCCAGTGGGAACACGATAAGGACACTGCCAAGGGAAGTGGCCCTGCGCCTGTCAATGCCGATTTCATTTTGACGCCCGAGCTCGCGGACCGGATGAAGAGCTATGCGCGGATCATGCATCCTTTCCCGCGCAATGCCGAAATTCCTCCTGAGGTGGACCACAACCCTCGCGCCATGTATTTTCCCCAAGCTCGCAACGGGATGTGGGTACGGGCCGCGTTACTCGCGCATCTCTTCGATGTGGATGGCCTGATCGTGTCGCATCACCGAGACGTGTTCTCGGAGTACCACAACTACAACACCGCCTCGAGCTAATGGGTTAATGGGGAGAGCCAACGTCGCTCATCCCTCTTCG
>PMLI01000132.1 GCA_003158835.1 Acidimicrobiaceae bacterium | reverse complement strand
CGTCATGCACCAGCAGCAGGTCCAGGTCACTGCCCGGGGCCAGGTCACGCCGGCCCAGGCTGCCCACGGCCAGGAGCGCCACCCCGCTGGCATTGGCACCCGAACTCCCACGCCGGGCGCGCCTCGCCCCGAAGGGCCCGCCCCACCTGGCCCCGGCCCGGGAACCGGGGGAGGGCGGTGCCAACGCCGCCTCGAATACCTGTCTCAGCCAGTCGTCGGTCAGGTCTGCTGCCGCCAGGCTCCATTCGCGGCCCCGCAAGCCGGTGTCCGCTCGCAGCCTTTCCCAACCTGCGCTCAGCTTCGGGCGGTCGCCGGCCTGGGGCCCGGGGCTGGGTTCTGCCACAAAAGGCCCGGGTCCTTCCACAAAGGGCACGGTAGCGGGTAGCGATCTGAGGCAAGGAACACGGGCGGCGGCGCCGGCCGCCGCCGCCCGGACCGGGGCCCTCAGCCCCAAAGAGCCGCCGTCAGGCCGGAGGCCCGGGCGATGGGGCGGCCCACGGCCGCCCGCACCGACTCCTCTGGGCCGACCACGACGAGGTACCAGCGGGCGCGGGTCACGGCCGTGAACAGGAGCTCTCGGGTAAGCACCCGGGACGTGGGGGATGGCAGCAAGACGACCACCTGGTCGAACTCCGAACCCTGCGCCCTGTGCGCCGTCATGGCGAAGGCGGTCTGGACGGCGGCCAGGCGGCCGGGGCTCACGGTAACCGTGCCGGCGGCGCGTCTGAACGCAACCACCAGGCCCCCGCCCGGGCGGGCGATGGCGACACCGGTGTCCCCGTTGAAGAGGTCCAGGCTGTAATCGTTCTCGGTCACGACGACGGGACGCCCGGGGTACCAGCCGCCGTCGCCCGGCTCGGCACCGGCATTCTCGGGCCGGCTCGAGCCGGACGGCTCCCCGGCGTCAGCCGCCAGCCACCGCTCCGCCCGGGTGTTCCAGGTGCTGACCCCTACCGGGCCGGCGCGGTGGGCGCACAGCATCCGCAGGCGGCCCAGGGCGTCGAGGGCGGCGGCGCCGTCGCCTCGCCCGGCCGCCTCCGCCAATGCCCGGCCCGCCCGAACCACGATCATGCGGACCGGTGCCAAACCGTCCGCTGCTGCTGTGGCGGGATCCACCGCAAGCCACTGGACGCCGCCCCCGGCGTCGGGGACACCCTGGCGCGGCGAGAGCACGTCCATCACGCCGTCGCCGTCGCCGGCGTGGATGGCGCCCGCCAGCTGCGCCAGCGGGCCGGCAAAACGGTAATTGGCTTCCAGCACGGTGATCGAGGACGCGATGCCGGGCACGGGCCTGGGCGCAGGACCGGGCGCGGGGCCGGGCTCAGTCGCAGGCGAACCACGGCCGGCCGGCCCCACGATGTCCCCGAAGACGGCGCCCGCCTCGACCGACGCCAACTGCTCGTGATCTCCCACGAGCACCAGGTGAGCGTCGGGACGGACGGCCTCCAGCAACCGGGCCATCAACGGCAACGACATCATGGACGTCTCGTCTATCACGACGACGTCGTGAGGCAGTTGGTTGTCGCCATCGTGCCGGAAACGGTTGCTGCTGGCCGGGTGGCGGCCGAGCAAGCGGTGTACGGTCGATGCCTCCAGGGCGCGCAGGCGGCGGCGCACAGCCTCGTCCACATCGAGGCCGCCGGCCTCGCCGTGAACGGTTTCGGCCATGCGGGCGGCGGCCTTGCCGGTCGGCGCCGCCAGGGCCACGAGTGGCAAGGCGCCGCCCGCGCTCATAGCCTGCTCTTCGACGAGAGCCAGCAGGCGGGCGACCGTGGTCGTCTTACCGGTCCCGGGACCGCCGGCGATGACGCTGAAGAGGCGGCTTAGGGCATTGGCCGCGGCTTGGCGCTGGGCGCCGGTGCCTTCCTCGGGGAAAAGCCGGACCAGTCCCTCTGCCAGCAAGGTCTTATCGACCGGTAACGGCTCGGCCCGGCCTCGCCCCTCGAGGTCCTGCGCCACCGCCCTCTCGTCACGCCAATAGCGGTCGAGGTAGAGGGCGCGGCCGACCAGGCGCAGGGGCCGGTCGTCCCCGCCGCCGGCGCCGATGGCCACGAGCGGGCTGAGGGCAAGGCGGTGGAGCCAAGCAGGCAGATCCGGCCACGGCAAAGACGCGAGGTCGGCCTCGTCCTGGCCCTCGTCCATCTCCGCCGTGACCGTCTCGCGCAGGGTGGACAGCTCGGTCAGGACGTGCCCGACACGCCGCGACCTGACAGCCAGGGCGGCGGCGAGGACGACCGAGGCGTCGGTCTCTGAGCCCAAGCGGGCCAGAACGTGGGCGACGTGTATGTCCGAGGCGGCCAGCACGCCGGCCGCGCTGAAGGAAGCGAGCAAGCCGTCCTCCCCCAGCCGGAGGACGGCATCGGCCCCCAGGTGGGTCACCGCCACAAATGGCCGCCTAGTCCCGGCCCGGCCTGGCCGGCGCGCCGGCGAACAGGTCGGACATCTCCGTCACCAGGGCCACCGGCGGGCGCCAACCGAAGACGCCGCAGGGTTGGCCGTCGTGCGCAACCGCGCCGGGGCCGGACATACCCCGCACGAATAGGTACAGGGCTCCGCCCAGATGGGCGGCGGGCTCGTAGGCGGGCAGGCGCCAGCGCAGGTAGCGGTGCAGCGCCACGAGGTAGAGGGTGGCCTGCAGGGCGTAATGCGAGCGGCACATCTCCTCCTCGAGCGCGACTGGGCGGTAGTGCCAGGCGCTGAGTGCCTCCCCCGGCGGCGCCAGCCAATTGGTCTTGTAGTCGGCGACGAAGTAACGCCCCCCCGGTCCGTCCAGGCGGAAGACCAGGTCGAGGCTGCCCGTCAGGTAGCCACGCAGGCGGGCGGCCAGGGCCGGCTCGGCCAACGGGGCCGCGTAGCCGGCCAGCGGCTGCCCCGGCCCCAGGTGCCGGGCGAACAATGCCGCCATGCCGGCGGTGGTCACTTCGCCCACCGGTTGGTCCCCGCCCACCAGCGGCAGTTCGAACCCGAGCTCGTCCAAGCGGTCGCCGCGACCGACGTCGCGCAGGCGGGCGCCCCCGGCCAGCGTCCCCAGAGGCGTGGTGATGGCAGTTCCCAGCGCCCGGACCAGCATGCCGGCATCGTCGGGGCGGCCCGGGTAGCCACCCATCCGGGCGGCCACCGCGGCGGTCAACTCGCTGGCGAGGTCGGGAGCCGAGAAGTCCGCCGCCTCGAGCACAGCGTGTACGAAAGTGCCGACGTCGGCACCGGCCGGCATCGCCGCCAACAGCGAGGGAACGGCCCGCAGGTCCCGCTCGTCTGACTGGCCCGGCACGTCTGGCCGAGCCGGCCCAGCCGGCAGGGCGACCGCAACGGGCTCGTCGGTCGTCCCCGTCTCCTCGGGCTCGCTACTGACCAGCTCGGCCGGCCCGGGAACGGTCCCGTGCCCAGAGGCCGTGATACTCGTGTACGAACTGCGCCGCCACGCGAGGTCGAGGTGGCGCGGGAACGGCGCCGCCCGGAGATCGGCTGGGTGGCCGCCCGCCCCTGGGCCCCTCCAGATCTGCCCGGGACCGCCCGTGGCGAGCTCCACGCTGACCAGGCCCGGCACGGCTTGGGAGATCGTCCGGAAGCGGTCCTGCACCTCGCTGTCCCGGGGCTCGTGTGAGCGGCCCCTGGCGGCCACATCCCCGTTGGCGTCCCTGGCCAACAGCAGGCGTCCCAGAGCCGAATGCTGGCAACCTTGCACGGCCGCCCACCACACGGTCGCCTGGTGCTTGGCCCGGGTGAGCGCCACGTACAGGTGGCGTAAGTCCTCGCCCCGCCTCTCCTCCTGGCCGGCGGCAAAATGCCGCTCGTACCGGGGGTCCCCCCTCTGCCCCCCGACGTCCAGTTTGCGGCGGTCACCGTCCTGGGCGTCGTGGAACATGACCGGAGCGCCGAAACGGTCGCCGGGCGCACCGTCCCACAGGTAGGGGCAATAGACGATCGGGAACTCCAGTCCCTTGGCCCGGTGAACGGTCAGGACATGCACGGCTTCGGAGCCCGAGTCGAGACGCCGGCCGCGCTGGTCGGCCTCGGTCGCCTCGGAGCTGACTTCCTGGCTCCGGCGGGCCAACCACGTCCTCAGGGCAGCCAGCCCCAGCTGAGAACGCATGGTTTCTGCGTGCAGGAGTTCCGCCACATGGGTGAGGTCGGTGAGCAGGCGCTCACCATCGGTCTGTGCCAGCAAGCGGGCGGGCAGGCCCTCACCGGCGCTGATTTGGCCGAAAAGGCTGGCCACGCCTTCTCGGCGCACCACGGCCGCCCACAGGTAGAGCCGGGAGTGGACAGGCTCCCATACGTCTTCGTCAGCGGCGGCCAGTTGCTGTGCCGTCAGGCCCAGGAAAGGGGTCAGGGCGGCGGCGGCGGCCCGGGACCGGGTGGCCGGTTGCTCGAGCGCTTCCAGCAATCGCAACCAGTCCCGGGCGGCCGGCGTGGACAGGACGCTTTGGGCACCGGCCACCACTACGGGCACCCCGACCGCCCGCAGCGCGGCCTGGACGACTACTGCGTGGTGGTTGGTCCGGACCAGCACGCCGATGTCGCTGGGCGTGACGGGCCGCGAGCTCTCGACGACGCCGGCCCCGTTCCATCCCACAAGTTCGGCCCCCGAACCGAGCAAAGAGACAACGTCGCCAGCCAGGTCGTCGGCTATCCAGCGCAACGCGGAGCCCTTTTGCAGGAGCCGGGCTCCAGTGCGCACCAGTCTGTGGTCGTCGCGAGGCACGAGGCGGGCCCGCAACGGGGCCGGTGACGGCGCACCTCGCAGACCGGGACGCCGGTGGGGCGGGGTGGCCTGCACCCGGCGGTAGATGATGTCGGGATGGCCCAGGTGCGACGGGTCGAAAAGGGCGTCGTACGCGGCCAGCAGGTCGGCGTCCGAGCGCCAGTTTTCCTCCAGGGTGAAATGGCGCTGAGGGCCGGCGGCGTGGACAGCATCGAGGTACGAGTGGACGTCGGCGCCGCGAAAGGCGTAGACGGCCTGCTTGGGGTCGCCCACCAGCACCAGCCTCGTGGCGGGGGCGCCGGAAGGGCCACCGGCAAAGGCCTCCCGGACCACCCGCCACTGTACGGGGTCGGTGTCCTGGAACTCGTCGACCAGCACGACCTGGTACCGGCGGCGCAGGCGGGCGCAGGCCACCGCCCCCCGTACGGGATGGCAGAGGGCGTCGGCCAACCGTACGAGCAGGTCGTCGTAGGTCAAGAGGTTGCCGTCCCGCAAGCGTCGCCCCACCTCGAGGCGCACCCCCTGGGCCAACCGGCGTCGCCAGCCGGACGGTGTCACGTCCCGCCCGTCGGGGCCAGGGCCCAGGGGGGCGCCCGGGTTGCGGACCGCCTCCAGGCCTGCCAGCAGAGCGTCCCGGCGCCGGAGCGGCAAGGTGCCACGCGCCATCGCGTGGCGGGCCAGGAGGTCGTCCACCACCTCTTCCACAAGGTCCGCGGGGTCCTCCAGCAACGAGGCGCCCGGCGCCGCCTCGCCCCACACGCCCAGGGCACCGAGCACCATGTGGCAGAAGCCGTGAGTGGTCGTGATCGTGGCACTGTCGAAGTTGGCCAGGGCGTCGGTCAAGCGCTGGCGGCGGCGTGCGGCCGGGCCAGGGCCGCCGGCGCCCAAAAGCGCCAGCACCCTGTCGCCGGCGGGAAGCTCTTCCCTGGCGTCGACCAACCGGCCCAGTCCCGCCTCAGCCGAGACGAGCCTGGCCCGTACTCGCTCCCGGAGCGTTCCCGTGGCCATGCGGGTGAAGGTGACAACGAGGATCTCCGAAAGAGGCGCAAGCCCCTCGGCCACGATCCGTGCCACCAGCGCGGCAATGGTGAACGTCTTGCCGGTGCCGGCACTGGCTTCGAGCACGGTCACCCCGGGCTCAGGCAGAGGTCCGCAAATGTCGAAGTGGCGGGAACCGGGGCCCATGTCCATCAGGAGGCCGTCAGCTGCTCGTGGTCCAGAAGGGGCGCCCACAGGCGAAGGGCGAGACGCCCGAGGCGGGAGCGGGCCGAGCAGTCCCATCCCGGGCCCGTTTCGCCTTCTTCCGGTAGGAGGCTCAGCAGCCGGTCAAAGGGGGCGGCCGTGCCCAGGACGAGTTCGTGCTCCGGGTCGGCGGACTCTCCCGGGACCTCGTCGTAGGCCGATGCCCACCTGGCCCGAGCCTCCGGGACCGGGTCGTCGCGGCGCCGGCTCGCCGCCGCCCACGCCGCCGAAGTGGCGCAGTAGACGGGCAACGGTTCCCGCATGCCCCGCTCATACAGGTCCACGAGGACGCCCAGGGCTTCGACGGCGGCAAGCCGGCGCGACGCTTCGTCCTCTCCCAGCGGGCGCAAGGCGCTGACACTCAGCCGGGGCTGGGCGGCGGTGCTGGTTTCGGACTGGCCGATTGTCACTGCCGATGGCACCAATTGGGGGTGAGAAGCGGTAAGGGCGACGAACTGCGCCCAAGCCCGCAATCGGTGCTTGGGCGCCAACCGGGAGTAGGTGCAGCGCATGATGGTGCCGTCTCGAACTCCGGGCACGGTGCCCACAACCGAAGGGCCACCGGGAAGTGCCACATTGACCTCGACCGCTTCCGGCCGCGCCGGCCCGCAGGGCAGGCTGTCGACCTTCGACATCAACACCATGACGACGGCGACGACTTCGTCCAGGGCGGCTTCCCCCAGAGGGCCGGGGGGCAGTAAGCCCCGGCCCCGTTCCGCCGCCGCCGCCCGGGCCCAGGAGGTACCGGAGAGGCGCGCTTCGAGAAGACGTTCGCCCAGGGCCCAGCGTTCGAGGGGGCTCATCTCGACGCGCAGCGCCACCGCGATTTCGGGGACGTCGCCGGCGTAGAAGCCGAGACGCTCGCGCAGGAAGGCCTTCACCGGGTGCTCCAGGAACCGTATGAGAGAGGTCAATGGCACCGTGGCGGGCCGAGCAGGCGGGAGCCTTTGGGGCAGGAAAGCAAGTGGTGAGCGACGTTGCCCGGTCAGAGCTCTGGCCCCGCCCAGGTGGGTGTCGTCGAAGCGCCAGGGCTCGGCCCGCGAGAGCGCACCGGGGCGGAAATTGCGGGGATCGAAGGCCTGCAGGGGGTGCTCCACCAACACGGCCGCCCGGGCCGGGCCGCCCCCGGGGGCGCGGGCGGTCCGATCGACGGCGTCGAGCAGCTCGGCTATAGGCACCGACGGGGGGCGAGGCTGGTTGAGGTGCTGGTCGCGTCCCTCGAACGTGATGACCAGGTGTTCGGTGGCCGCCAGCAAGGCGTCCAGGAGAAGCTGGCGGTCTTCGCTCGGCAGGTCCCGGTCGCCTACCTCGGGCTGGGCTGCCAACAGGTCGTCGCCGTCCTGGTTGGAGGCCCGGGGGAAGAGGCCGTCGTCCATGCCCAGCAGGCACACCACCCGGTGAGGGACCGAGCGCATCGGTACCAGGGTGCAGATGGTCATGTCCCCGGTGCGGAAATTGGCCCTGGTGGGCCGGCCCCGGAGCCGGTCGGCCAGCAGGGCGCGGGCCTCAGCCAGGTCCAGTAGGACCTCGGCGGCGCCCGGCCGGCCCGGGCCCGGGGCTTCCTCGGCCAGTTGCTCCAGCTCCCGACGGAGCTCCTCGGACTGCCAAGCGTCGGGCGGAGAGGTCCGGGTCAGGCCGGCCGTGCCCGACAGCAGAGCCCGGGCCCAGCCTTGCGGGCTGTGCGGGCCGGCCAGCTCGTCGAGGGCCGCCCTCAAGCGGTCGACCATCTCGGCCAACCGGCCGGCCAGCTCGACTTCACCGCTGGACAGGTCACCGTAGGGAAGGATGCCGGCGAAGAGGTCGCCATGGTCGGCCATGGCCACTCCGAGCAGCAAGCGGTCCAGACCAGCCCGCCACGTGCCGGCTTCAATACCTTCGAGCTTCCAGGCGGCGCGGTGGGCACCGTCCAGTCCCCACCGGATGCCGGTGCCGGCCAGCCATCGCTCGATTTGTGAGAGGGCGTCCTCGTCGAAACCGAAGCGCCCGCGCACGGGCTCCCGAGAAATGAAGTCGACGACCTGGGCGGCCGTCACGCGGCTCCCCGCCATCTCGAGGAGGTGGGCGGCCACAGCCGAGAGGGGGTTGGTCTGGCGCAGCGAACGGTCGGCCAGGCGGGCCCGCAGCTCCGGGGCACCGGCCAGCGTGGCCGCACCGAAGGTGGCATTGACCAGGGGCGCGAACACCTCGATATCGGGGCACATGACGATCACGTGGCGCGGCTCGAGCGTCGGGTCGGCCGCCAGCAGGTGGAGCACCGCCTCGCGGGCGATCTCGACCTGGCGGGCGCGCCCATGACAGGAGTGGACGCGCAGGCTGTCGTCGGCGCCGGCCAACACGAGCCGCCGGTCGTCGCCGCCCGGAGGGGGCGACCCGGGCGGTGCCCGGTCGGCCCGGATATCTGCCTGGACGAGCCCCAGCAACCGGGCCGGTGCATCGGTCACGGCCCTGTGCTCACCCCCTGTCACGCCTTCCGAGGCCAACACCAGCTGCATCTCCCGGGCGTCGCGTCCCCAGGACCGCAAAAGCGGGTTGGCCGGCAATCGGGCCGTGACGTCATCCCGCCGGGCCCGGCCGGCCCAGGGGCGAGGCGGCTCGGCCGCAACTTTTTCCCACAGGGCACCCGAGGGATGGAGCAAGAACAGGTGCACGTCACGATGGGCCGATATGGCGTTGAGCACCCTCAGGTAGCCGGCAGGAAGGCGGGTCAAGCCGAACACCGAGATGCGGGAGGGGAGGTCCAGCACCTGGGGCCCGGACCGCAGCCGGTCCGGTGCCATTTCAAAACGCTCGGCCGGGCTGGGCGAAGCCAGACGGCGGCGCAGGTGGCGCCACAGCTCGGCGTGCCAGGCCTCGTCCCGGCCCCACGGAGAGCTGGTGCCCGAGGGAAGGCCTTCCAGCCACTTCATTACCATCCCGGGCCGGTGGACCGCGTAACGGTCGTAGAGGTCGGCGATATGACGGACGGTCGCGAACCGTCGCGGCCCTCCCGCCGGCCCGGGCGAGCACGAGGCTCGCAGGTGGCCCGCCAGAGGGGTGAGGAAGCTGTCGTCCAGGTGCTCGTCCACCAGGGCCAGCAAGGGCCAAACAGCATGTTCGGGCGCCCACGGGTCCTCCCCGTGCGCCAGGTCGCCAAGCCCGCAGACGGCGGCCGTTGCCCTCCACAGCAGCGGGGCCGGGAAGGGAAAGTCGATGTTGGCGCAAACCCCGTCGCCCGTCCCGGCCCGGGCGCCCAGGCGGTGCGAGAGGCGCTGCGTGATCCAGCGCTCCACACCCCGCGTCGGCACCGCCACCACCTCTCTGGCCAGAGGGTCGTCCAGCGGCTCCAGGAGCACGTCACCGAGAGCGTCGACCAGATAGTCGGCCCGGGCGGACCGGTGGAGGCAAAGCACTCAGCCCAGGCTAGGGGGTGGGTGTGACAGCCTCCGCCCGTGAAGACGCACGATGCAGGGTTAGGGGCCGATTTCCAGTCGTACCGCCGGCGAGTACCAGAGGCGCCCGAAATACATCACCTTTATCAGTAGCCACGACGACATCGGCTCGGCCGTCACCGGCGCCTGTACCGCGAACGGCACGTTCGTGCGGCCATTGGGGGAGACGATGAAGCCCTGGGACCATGGCGTGGCGAAAGGCCAGGTTTCAACCGGGGAAACAAGTTGCGCCTCGCCTCTCAGCTCGCCGTGGGTGCGGTTGACCAGGACCAGTTCGACGGTGGCGCCCGTCCCGGGGTGGAGCCGGACCGCTTCCGTCGAAAGGACCGCCTCCATCTCGGCCGCCACCTGCGCCGAGGGGTGGCCGAACGCGGGCCCCAACGCCAGGCTGGGCGCGTAGGGGGCTACCGGGTCACGCGGCAGGAGGTCGACGGTGGCGACGTCCTCCTGGGCCTGGCCGGCCAGGTCTTGGGCGCGGGCAGCCACGAAATACCGCCCGGAGGTCACGCCGGGCGGCGGCATCAGCTCGAAGGGCACCGACGCGTGGGCGCCCGGCGCCAGATTGAGGATGCGGGAAGGCGGTTCGGCTGACCAACCGGCGGGCGGGACCATCCCCAGGTGCACCGCCTGCGCCTCGGAGACGGCGCTGGAGGCGACCGTCGCCACCAGGTGCAGCGGCCCCGTCCCGATGCGGGCGCGCCTCGAGTTGGGCCCCAGGTGCACCGCCAGGAGTTGGTTGCCCATAGGGGCAGTGCCCTTGTTGTGGAGCCAGTACCGGCTGAACACTGGTTCGGCGGGCTCGGTTACGGGCGCCTGAGGGCCGGGCGGCGCCCCTGGCCCGGCCGGCGCGGCGGGCGCGCCCCGCAACCGCAACCGCAAGGTTCGGGTCTGCGCCGGGCCGAGGCTCACGGCCATCTCCCCTCCCGGGCACGGCAACGGCTCCTCCCGCTGCTCGAGCAGATCGGCCGACCAGGCCGCCTCGACCTGCCACCCGAGGCCGGCCCGCACCTTTATGTGGGCCGGGTAGCCGGCGCTCTCGTACAGGCGCAAAGCCACCTCGGGCCCTTCTGCCGCCTCGAGCGGGAACTCCCCGCCCGCCAACGGGTGGCCGACCGGCTTCAAGGCACAGAGCAGCACGCGGTCGCTGTCCCCGGCCAGCTCGAGGAAGGAGCCCTCGGGCGGCACCGCCCCCGGCCCGAGCCCGGCGACGACCGCCACCAGGGGCGTGTTGAACGCCTGAGCTTCGGCCGCGCAACCAAGCGATCTCCAATCGCCCGCCCCTGCCACCAGGGCGTGGTCGAACACGTGGCTCCAGTGCTCGAGTTGGAAGTTCGAACCGTCCGGGGCGGTCCTTCGGGGCGGGTCGATCCACACGCCGGAGGGCCAGCCCGTACACGATCGGAGCAGCGACACGTATATGGCGCCGTCCCCGCCGACCGCGAAGCCGGGCGTTCCCCGGTTGAGCACGGCAGCCGTCCAGTCGGGTGCGTCGGGCCGGCCGGTGGGGCCCGGCGGACAAGACAGGGCACCAGGCTGGTCGATTTTGAGGTGGCCGGCTCTGACCTGTTCGACCAGGACAACCAGGGCCCTGCCAGTCGAGGCGGCATCACGGCCGGCCACCAGCAACACCGGCAGGTCACGAGCGTCTCTGAGGTCGGCGTTGGGCACCCACGTCTCCACCGGCCGCCGGGCCGAGGGCACCCACAGGGCGGCCGAGCCTTTGGCCGCCAGCTGACCCTCGAGCTCGTCTTCATAGGCAGCGCCGGCACCGGCCAGTACGGCGGCTGCGAAGCTGTTGTCCCTGGGCCGCCCGATCACGACGCGGACGTCAGGGAGATTGGAGTCGCCCAGCAGAGCCCCGTAGCGGTTGCCGGAAGCTTCGGTGCACGATGCGGTCACACCCTTTTGCACCAGGGCCACCAGCAAGGACCGTGCCCCCGCCACCAACGACCGGTCCGGGTCGTCCGGCAGCACGACCTCGGCCACACCCAGGGCCCGGGAGGCGACGGTGGCAGGACCGTCCGCCAGTTCGACCGAAAGGGTGGCCCCCACTCCCGCCCAACCCTGGGCCGGGCTGTCCAGCGTCCACGGGGCCTCGGCGCAGTCCTGGTCCACAAAACCGAAATTGCGGGCCACGACGGCGTTGGCCACCTCGGCCAGGGAAGTCCCTCCATCGACGGCCACCGGGAAGCGCAATCGCACGAGGCGGTCCTGCCCGCAAAAGCCGTGCAAGGACGTCCTGAGCTCCACCCGGGCCGAGCCCGAGAACAGCGTCACCACCTGGACGTAGGACATGCCGTCCAGCTCACCGTGAACGACCAGGCGCTCACCGAGGGCGCTGCACTCGGCGTGCACCCGGGCCGGCCGTGCCGACGAACGAACGGCGGGACCGGCTGGCATTACGTGCCAGGGCNNATGGTCGGGTGCTTCGGGTATTCGGGATAGACGAGCAGCTCATTGCCGACCTGGCCGTCACGCAGCACGTCCCGGCCCGTAAGGCGCTCCTCGATGCGGCACAGGCACCCTCCCCGCCGCGGGTCGGCCTCGGCGGTGTAGCGGTCGTTCGATATCACCAGGCGCTGGACGGCTTGCCAACCCGTCGGTTCCGACGAGCTGGGCCCGACCGAGTACGACCGGTACCCCAGGCCGGGAACGTCCCGGGCCACGAAGCAGACTTCGGCCTCGGAAAGCGTCCCGTCGCCGTGGTGAGCCACGGCCGTGCAGAGGGCCGGGACCTCCCGGCCGGTGCTGTCACGCACCGCGGCACCAGCCGCGCCCGGCTGGGCCAATGCGACGCGTACGCTCACCGTCCCGCTCCGGCGCAGGCCGAGCGAGTTATAGACCACGACCGCCCGGTCCGAAGTGCCGACGGGACCGGCGAGCGCCCGCAGAGCCGTGGTACGGACGGCCGAGGCCAGTTCGTAAGCCTCCCGCCAACCTCCCAGCAGGTCGAGGTAAACCTGGTCGGACTCCGAACCGGTAATGCCGTCGTGGTGGGCGTTGAAAACGAGCTGACGCCACGCCTTGTCCACGGCCCGGAACGGGTACGCATGCCCCCGGCCCCACGCCACCGTCGCCAATTTCTCCGCCTCGACGAGGGTCGTCTCGGCCAGGCGCTGGGCCTGCTTGGTATCGATGAAGGAAACGTCCTTGCCGGTGTAAATCGGCCCCATTTCCCGGGTCTGGGGCGAAAGGGCCCTCCCCTCCTGGCCCATTTCGGCCCGCACGGCGGCGAAGAACTCTTTCGGCAAGCCCGGGACGAACCGGGGCCAGCTGTAGCGGGCCGCCCAAGCGGCGGCCAGCTTCGTCACCCATCTATTGGGCGGCGTGTAGTCAGTCCCGACCGGGAGCAAAGTCGACTTGGTGGCGGAGACACAAGCAAGGTCGCAAAACAGGTCGTAGGCCCTCTGCATCGCCTCTTCGAGGCTGCCCGCCAGGTCCAGCTGCCATCCGGCGGAGTAGTGGTCGGGCATGTAGCTCGTCAGCAAACCCGTGCCGTCCGGCCCGATCCATTCGAACTCGCTAGGGAACTGCATCCACTCCGTGGAACCGGTGTGGAACTTCGGGCCCCATTGGTGAAAAGGGCCGCGTGCCCAGGAGCTGGAGGTGAGGCCGCAACCGGCCATGAGCGCGGGGAAGGAAGGGTCGTGCCCGAAAACATCCAATTGCCAAGCGCTTTGCGGGTTTGCGCCCAGAACGTCGCGCTGGAAACCCAGGCCGTAAGCGGCACAACGGACCGCCGTTTCCCAAGCCGTCAGGTTGGTGTTGGGCTCGTTGTAGGTCCCGCCCACGATCTCGAGACGGTCCTCGGCCAGCAGATGGCGTAGCTCGTGGCGCCGATCGGGATAGAGATCCCAGAACGGCTTCAGGTAGTCGACCTCAGCCAGGACAAACTTGTAACCGGGGTCCAGGCGGGCACGCTCCAGGTGCGACTCGACCAGGGACAGCCCGCTGTGCTGGAAGCTCTCCCGCACGTCCTGGGCCCAGGCGAGCTCGTCCCAGCCCGAGGTATATCCCGCCTGCGTGTTCCACCAGACCGGGTCGTAGTGGAAGTGCGAGACCATGTACATCGTCCAGCCCGGCTCCCTCACTTCGAGCTCGACCTGGGACCGCACCTCCACTTCCCCCGGGCCGCTCACGACCGCCTGCGCGGGCAACCTGGCGCCGGTGCCGGCACCGGCCGGCATGATCACCGCCACCTCGGCCCGTTGCGGCCGGCCCGCCGTCAGCCGGCCGCGCCAGGTCACGGGGCAGGCGAGCCCCGGGCCCTCCAGCCGCACTTCGGCGCTGGCCCCCCGGTCGCTCTCGAGGTCCAACCACACGACCTGAGCCGGCCCCCCGGAGGTCTCGACGAAGCAGTAGGTAGAAACGGCTCCCTTTACCGTGACCATGTCGATCTACCTGTATAACAGGCGGCGCGACCGTCGGTGGCCCCTCCCGCGGCAGGCGGGCGCAGGCTGAGCCGCCAGGCGCGCTGCCTCGCCATGCCGGCGGCGCCCGTCGGGGACCACGAACACCAGAGGCACCATGCATACCAAGAGCGCAGACAATATGAAGAACGCCTGCGTCAGCGTTTGGACCTCGTGGCCGGTGTGGGCGGCAATGGAAGTGGCGAGCGATATGCCCAGGATGGCGCCCCCCTGGCGGGCCGCGCCCCGCAGGCCCGTGATGGCCCCGACGTCGTCTGGTGCCAGCTCGATGGAGGCGTTGTTGGCCGCGGGCGCCGACATGCCCGTCCCCAGCCCGGTGAGGGTGGCCCCGACCGCCAACCAGGCGTAAGGCGAAAGCACCTCGGGACGGGTGGCGATCATGGCCAGACCACCCGCGATAAAAGCGATGCCGACGATGATCGGCAGCCTGTACCCGGTGCGGTGGATCAAGACCGAGGCCGAGACGGCCAGCACGATCTCGCCGATCGCCCTGGCTGTGAGAAGGGTGCCGGACGCCAGAGGGGTGAGGCCGAAACGGTCCTCGGCAAAGAGTGGCACAAGCGACCCGAACCCGATGGCACAAGCTCCCCAGACCAGGTTCAGTAGGTTGGTGGCCAAAAAGGCGCGTCCCTTCAGCAGGTGGACGGGGATCAGAGGATCTGCCACTCGGGAGCACCGGTGAACGAAGGCCCAGCCGCACAGGACTGCGAAGGCCAGAGGAAGCGCACAAGCGGGCGACGTCACCGCGACCGCCCGGTTGCCGAGGTCGGTGACGGCCAGCATCAGCCCTACCATGCCGCCGCCGAGGAGCAACGCCCCGGCCAGGTCAGGGCGGCCGCCGCGACGGGTGGACGAGGGCAGGAACCGCCACGCCAGCAGCGTGAAGGTCACGCCGATCGGCACATTGACGAGGAACACTCCACGCCAGGACCAGGTGGTGAGGATGACGCCGCCGACGATGGGACCGACCAGCGCACCCAGGGGGAAGATGCTGGAGAACATCCCCAGCGCCCGGTTGCGGTTGTGGCCGAACACGTCCATGACGATGCCGCTGGCGGCCGGCATGAAGGCGGCGCCCCCGGCGGCCTGGAGGAACCGAAGACCGATCAACATGCCGATGTCGGTGGCCAGACCGCACAGCAACGAACTGGTCGTGAACAGGACCGCCGCCGCCAGGAACACCCGCTTGCGGCCGAGGTTGTCGGCCACCCGCCCGGCTATCGGCATGGCCACGACCAGGCCCAGCTGGTAGCCCGTCATGGTCCAGCCGGCCCAGTTGATCCCGGTGTGGAGGGCGTGGCGCAGAATGGGCAGCCCGGTGGCGACAATCGTGCCGTCTAGGGACGACATGAACAAGGCAATGGACACGATGGCAAAGATCAACCACGGAGCCCTGGCGTCATCGGCTCCTGTGGCCCTTGTCCCAACCCCGTTACCCAGTGTCCCAACTCTCCTCGGTCGAAGACGCAACGACGAGAAGAACTGGCCTTCCGACCTGTACCGCAGTCGCGGGGGCCGGGTGAACACGAGAACGTCGCCTTGGCGTCTGTTACCAGCTTAGCAATACGGAGACGTTTGAGCAATCGTTTTTTCAGCGGCCCCCGGGCGGGGGTGCCGTCGACGCGCGCAGGACGAGCCGGGGGGGAGGGTCCCGTACAACGATGTCCTGACTGGGGCTGCCTGCCAACTGGGCCAGGAGCGAGCGCACGGCCTGCGCACCGACCTCGTAATAAGGCATCTTCACCGTGGTCAGTGCCGGCCAAGTGTGGTCCGCCACCCATTCGTCGTGGTAAGCCACGATCGACATCTGGCCCGGCACGGCGACGCCCAGGCTCCGCAGGGCGGTGAGCGCGCCAATGGCGCCGTTCACGTTGGCGACCACGACGCCGGTTGGGCGCGGGCCGGCACCGACGAGGCTCGCCATGGCCGCGGCCGCCGCCTCAGGCGTATATCCCATGCGCCGGACCAGGCTCTCGCGGCGGCGCAACCCGGCCTCGTGCAGGGCCAGAGCGTAACCCTGTTCCCGCCGGCGGGCGATGTCGCTGGACGGTATGCCACCCACCAGGGCGATCCGGGTATGCCCGAGCGATATGAGGTGCTCGGTGGCGAGCTTGGCCCCGGCCACGTCGTCAAGAACCACCGAACCCTTGCGGCCCGGGGCCCGAGACGTGACCAGGACGATGCGGGCGTCGTTGGCAACCAGGCTCTCGAGCGCCTGGTCGCTCAGGTCATCGGACCGCTGCAGCACGAACCCGTCCACTCGGCCTTCGCCCGCCAGGCGCCGGAGCGTGTCTCTGCCCTGGGTTATGCGGTCGGCGCGCCCGATCAGGAGGGTGTAGTCCTCCACTTCGGCTGCGTCGGTCGCTCCGGCCAGGAGATCGTCGAAGAGGGGGCTGCTGACGCCAGGCGTGATGAGGGCGAGCGCTTTCGAACGGGACAGCCGCAGCGCCCGCCCGGCGTAGTTGGCCGTGTACTTGAGGTCTCTGGCGACGCGCCGTACCCGCTCACGCGTCTCCTCCCGGGTACGCAGCGTCGGGTCCCCATTGAGCACCCGTGAGACCACGGACACCGACACGCCGGCGTGCTTGGCGATCTCGTTGAGCGTGGTCATGAGCGGTAGCGTAATTCTCGTGGAGCGACCGTCTATATTCGACCACGCCGGAGGCGGGCCGGCCTTCCTCGCCCTCGCCACCGCCCACCACGCCCGCTGCCTCGCCGATCCCGAGTTGAACCACCCGTTCTCCCACCCGGGCCAGCACCCGCAGCACGTCGAGCGGCTGGCCGCGTACTGGGCGGAAGCGCTCGGCGGCCCCCCGAGGTAT